>DAOUUT010000224.1 GCA_030668025.1 Promethearchaeota archaeon | reverse complement strand
CAAACTTCAAAAATTTATCGACGATTATGGAGTCGATAAAATTGCTTTTGTTAATGTCGAAATGAACGTTAATATGGCAGGGGGTCAGCCAGTTTCTATGCAAAATTTAAGAGAATTAAGAAAATTTTGTAACGAATACAAATTAAAGATTATTTACGATGCAACTCGCTCAAGTGAAAACGCGTATTTTATTCGAGAAAGAGAGAAAGGGTATGAAAATACACCAATCGTAGAAATTTTAAACGAAATGATGAGCTATTCTGATGGATGCATTTATAGCTCAAAGAAGGACTGCTTAGTTAATATTGGTGGTTTTCTTGCAACACATGATAAAGATATTTTTGAAGCTACACGAAGCATGGTCGTGGTTTACGAAGGATTGCATACTTATGGGGGAATGGCTGGTCGAGATATGGAAGCCGTTGCAAGAGGACTGAGAGAGGGTGCGCAATATGATTATTTGAAATATAGAGTAAACCAAGTTCGATACTTAGGAGAACTTTTGATGGAGGCTGATGTGCCTATCGTTAAACCTACAGGAGGTCATGCTGTTTTCTTGAACGCATTAAAGTTTTTACCACATCTATCTAGAGATCAGTGGCCAGCACAAACTTTATCTGCTGCCATATACGAAGATTCTGCTGTTAGAAGCATGGAAAGAGGAGCGATTTCGAAAGGAAGAGATTCAGAGACGGGCGAAAATATCTTTCCTAAGTTGGAGTTAGTACGCCTTACTATTCCTCGACGAGTTTACACTAATACTCACATGGAGTATACAGCAGATTCTATTATTAATCTTTACGAAAAAAGGGAAACCATCCCAGGTTTAAAGATGGTCCATGAACCTAAATATTTGCGTTTTTTCCAAGCAAAATTTGAACAATTATCCCTCTAAAGAAGGGATCTACAATATTTTCCTAATTTTAAAATTTTTTTTTTAAAAAAAATCTTTTACTTTTACTTTTTACTCTTTAATTAGAATTAAGTAATTTCAATTGAGAAAATATTTAATTATAACAACAGAGAAATGACAAAAATGATATTAAATCCCATTACTGCTAGAATTTGAAGCCTTATTAAGAGTTTTTTCTTAAATTTTTTCTCGTAAGCTCTTAATTCCTCATTCTTTTTCTGAACTTCCTCGGGGCTTTGATCTTGCCAATATTGTCTTCCTTTATCAAGCTTATCAAATTCTCGTGTACTATAAAATAATCCTCTAAGCGTGTGTCCTATAGTTGAGAATACATATCCATATCTTTTATGGAAATAAGCGAGGTATTTATTATGGCTAATCTCCCATATAAGAAAATAAGAATATAAAACCTCAATGGCTAAAGCAAAAATAACGAAGATTTTGACAGGTTCATAGGACCATCTCGTGAAACCAATAAAAATGATCATCGATATCGCAGATGGAAAGAAGGTTATACAAATTAATCCCACGCAGGCTATGTAATAATATGGGTTTTTGAAGATGATCGAATATCCCAAAACATAAATTAATCCACTGATGATAACAATACTTGCTATTAATAGAGCGATATTTGAAACATAGATAAAGATGGTTATTAAAATGAGGGTGTATTCTATGATTCCAAAAAAGCCATGAATAATAGCAGAGTTTCTAAAATTGGGTATGTTCCCTTCCTGAGTATTTTGACTAGTCATTTTATAAAATATGAATATGTAATTATATAATTTTTGATTGTCATCAAATTATACTATTTTTCATCCCCTATTTAAATCTTCATATCTCTCTGAGGATTTCGGGGTTCATTATTATCTTTAGCTTATTTATTATACTTTTCTGTATAAAATTATTTTTATATTTATTCAAGATATTTTTAAATTACAGCATTGATCGGAAAGTATAGAATAATAGAAAGAATCGCTGCAATTGGAAAAGTCAATAACCAAATTGCGATGATTTTCCATAATCCTTTTTTCATTGGTGTATTGCTTGCTTTTGAAAGTCCTACTAATGATGCCACGAGTAAATGAGAACCCGAAAGAGGGATTTTTTGAATGGTCCCAATAAGCATGACGGCTGCTGTTGGTAATTGCACGGCAAATGCCGTACTCGGCCGAAGTTCCGTCATTTTTCCTAAGCTTTTAATAACAATTCTTCCTAAAACCGTTACACCAGCGGCTAAACCTAAACCAGTCATGATTAATAATAAAGTTAGATTGATATCATCTCCAGCTCCAACTACTATTCCAACTGCGTTAGAACAATCATTTCCTGCTCTAGAGAAGGCTGTAATACATATTATAATTAAGATTATGTAGGAATATTTTTTCTCTGATCTTTCAAAGTCTTTGAATCCCTTTAAATTCTTGAGTTTACGTTTATTAAGTACCTTAACAACGCCATAGGTTACTGTATAGCCTACTATTGGAGATGCTAACCACCACATACTCATTACTAGTATTGTGCTCCAATTTACACCACCTCCCTCACCTAATAACAACCCAAGCCCTATAATTCCGCCTATTGTAGCGTGAGTTGACGAAATTGGAAGCCCAAAAGCGCTAGATAATATTAACACAATAGCGGTAGATATCAAAATGGTCATAATAACAGCATTCTGGTTAATACCAGTAGCTTCATAATCTAATTCAAGGATCGTGTCACCTACTGATTTAGAAACACCTTCCCCTAATAAAAATGCTCCAGCGATCGCAAAAATCGCTGCTAAGATGAGAATTTGTTTCATATTAAGAATTCGTGATCCATAAAGCGGGGCCATCGTTTCATCGTTTCCGCCAATTCCAAAACTGATTATAACGGATATTATTAAAAATATGATTAAGATGTATTCTAACGCCATTTTACCCATCCATCCATTTCTATTTACTAGGGTATTTTATAATTAATCCTCTTAGATAATCTGATGTTTCCTCAGCCCACGATACAATTTCATATATATATGTCACTAATTTTGAAGTTAAGTATACCTTGGTGGGATCGTCTTTCATTTTGTATACTTTTCCAAGTAAATTAAATTTAGCCGTTCGAGCTTCTCTCTTTCTCTCTTCAATTTCAAAGGTTTTCTTGTATGCACCATCAAAATCAGTTTCAATTAAAATAGCACAATTCACTAGCTCTTCGACAGCTAGACTGCATGCGCGGTATAATTTTCTGAACTCGTCTTTGATTTCCTTATAAAGCTTGAAAGGATACACTCCCAGAAACCTTGAAAAGAATTCCATCTTATCGTTTACGGTATCTATCATCATCAGAATGTTATACCTGTCTTCAACTAAAAAAGGAAGGGCTCTTTTATCCCTATATAGAACTTGAACATATTTCTCTTTAAGCTCATCGCACCTTTTTTCTACCTTAATGACACCTTCTAATGATTCAATCTTTAATTTATCATCTACAAAAGTTGAGAGTGCTTCATGTAAGATTGCGGAGCCGTTTAAAGTTTCGGCTAAAAATTCCTTGTTAACCTCATCTAATTCATTTTTCTTTTCTTTTAACAATTTCATTCTATTCACATCTAAAATTTAATGAATCTCTTCTTAAGAAATAATTATATGATTTTATAATCTATTTATTTTTTATTCAATAAAAAAGCTATTGTCTTTCGTTAATTCGTAAAGTTGAAGTTATATATGATTGTGAGAGATAAAAATAAGTTTTTTTTTGTTTAAATAATTCTTTCAAATTAAGATTGAATGAGTTTTTATAAATTTTAAAGTGAGTATGAGTGCCCGCTGTCGAAATAAATTTGGAAGATATTACATTTGACCCAAAAGTTCAATCTTATTGCAATAATCCCAAATTTAAGTGCCCTAACTATGGGCATTCATGGACATGTCCACCAGAGGCGCCTTATCTTGAAGAAAAAGTTTCCCAGTACGAAAAATTCTTTTTAATATATTACGAATTTAATTTAAAAGAGTATGTAGAAAGAATCAAGATAAAAACTCCAAAACGCAGCGAGGAAAAGATAAGAAATTCATTTTACCGCAAAGATATTGTTAGAGATTATTTAGAAAAAGAGGTTCATCTTTTCTTACAAAACTATAATGAATCCTGCAACGAAAAGCTTATTTTATGGGATGGATATTGCAGAATTTGCTTTAAAGAAGAGAAAAACTGCACTTATGATGATGGCATACATTGTCGTTATCCAGATAAAAAAAGATTTTCGATGGAAGCAGTAGGGATAGACGTCGATAAAACAGTTAAAAGCGTCGATATTGAAATAGAATGGCCTCCCGTTAATTTTGCCTACCGATTTGGATTAATTTGCTTTAAATAATATCTATAATTTTTCTATATACCTTTATTTATTTACCACTATCACACCGCGAATGATTTTTTTAACAACAATTTTGTCCTTCTTGTTATTAGATGAAAAAATATGGATTTTCCGAAAAGATTTAAATATTCCGAGAAACATATATAATTTATGACAACACAAGATAAGTCTATTGTTGGAAAAAAAGGAGAAATCCTTCCTAAAAAACCACTAAGAGATATATCTGGTATTAAAGCTGGAGATGAGATTTTAATAGAAGCCTATCCTGGCGAATTAATAGTTAAAAAAATTTATTCGGTTGAAGATTTATTAGAGATGCCTATTATTGCTGAAGGAACGGTGGAAGAAATAGAAAGAGAAATTGAAGAAGAAAGTAAGCAACAAGAAAAGATGACGGATTAATGAAAACCCAGAGACTTATTTTGGATACATCTTTTATTCTTCCTTTGTTTGGAATAAAAATTAAGAATCTAACAAAAATAAATGAAGGACTAAAACTTATTTGGAAGGAGGGAATAGATGATTTTGACGTTTACTTACCATCCATTTGTCTCATTGAAAGCCTCTATAAATTAATTCATGAATATAAAAAAAAAAATGATTATAAAATTTTAAAAAGATATCCTTTGACAATTCCTACAATAATAACATCTCAGAAGGTTAAGATTTTTAATTCTTATATCGATTCCACAGCAAGTCAAATTGCTATAAAAATCCGGCACGCTGGTCATTCTGATATGATGGATTGTTGGATCGCAGCAAGTGCTGCTGCCCTAAACGGGATTCTTTTAACTGAAGATATCTTCTTAAAAGATATATTAAAAAATGTTCCAGAAACTAAATTTCTATCAATTTGGTCGTGGAAAGAGTTAATAGATGCAATACTCTAAAAAAGAAGTATAAGTGAAAATTTATTTTTCTGTAAAGTTAAAACACTAATATCTATCCTTGAAAATCTTGTAAATAATGTTTGTATATCAAAGAAAACATATTTTTGGTGTGAAAACTTGCAAGTTAGACCATTAAATCAATCTGATCATAAGTGGGCTATGGGCTTAATTAATGATGTGTGGGCATCAACAAGGATCGTTTCGAAAGGAAAGGTCCACGATACTAATGAACTTCCAGGATTAATCGCAATACATAAAAAAAATAGAGTCGGATTGCTAATTTATAACATTATCGGCGATGAATGCGAAATAGTTTCATTGAATAGTTTGAAAGAAAATATTGGAATTGGAACCACATTATTAAAAGAAATTGAGAGAAAATCTGCTTTAAAAAGCTGTAAAAGGTTATGGGTTATAACCACAAACGATAATATTGATGTTCTTCGTTTTTATCAAAAAAGAGGTTTTAAAATTGCAGCAATACATTTAGATGCTCTAGAACAATCTCGGAGATTAAAACCCGAAATTCCATTTTTAGGATCAAACGATATTGAAATACGAGATGAAATAGAACTAGAAAAAATTCTATAATCCTCAACAACATATAAAAAAATTAAAAAAATAAATATTTGCTTAAAACAAATCTTCGTCCAGAGCTATCGTATCATTTCTATTTGGGCCAATAGATACTATAGCGATATCGGTTTTGAGTTCTTCCTTAATTGCCTGAAGATAAATTTTCATTGTATTTGGTAAAGAATCATATCCTTGGTTTGCAATTTCAGACCATTCTTCACTTGATCTTTTTTCCCAGCCGTCAAATTCTTTATAGATAGGTTTACATTTTTCAATAATTTCGTGTTGGATTGGCCAACTTTCAAGAATTTGTCCGTTTAATTCGTATCCAGTACACATTTTTATAGGCGTTATCCCGTGAAGCGCATCTAATAAAGTAATAATTATGTTATCGATTCCGTTTATCATAATGCCATACTTGATGTTAAATAAGTCAAGCCACCCCACCCTTCTTGGTCTTCCAGTAACTGTTCCATATTCGTGCCCTTGTTCTCTAATCTTCTCGGAGATATCATTAAATAATTCGGTCGGAAATTTGCCTTCGCCTACTCTTGAAGTATAGGCTTTT
>DAOUUT010000096.1 GCA_030668025.1 Promethearchaeota archaeon | reverse complement strand
TCTTTAAATTTAGGGTCATCCAATAAGGGATCGTTTTTGGCTAAATTTATCCCTAATTGCAACCTTGTCTGAGCAATAGAAACGCCATCAATAATAGAATCAGGGCGTGCGAAATATATGAATTCAAACTGACATAGCGCCGTTCTATCGCTTTTAATTAGTATTTCGGAGTGTAGTTCTTTTTGATGGCTTAAATGAATTATCTCTCCGGGTTCTACATCTCTAATAAGTTTACCACCTAAAACATCAATACCGCAAGATTCAGATGAGATAATGTAATGGTGTCTTTCTTCAGTTTTTAATTCACCTATACACAAGGGTTTAAATCCCAAGGGATCTCTAATAGCGTAAATATCTCCTTCAGCTGTTAATATTAAAAGCGAATAAGACCCATCTAAAGATTTACTTGCAGTCTTCAGAATGTTGGGCCAACCTTCAGTCATTAAAGCAATAGATGCTATCAATTGGGCTATAACTTCAGTATCTGTATTTGTGACAAAAATTCTTCCCTTTTCTTCTAAGTTTTGTTTTATCTCTGTATAATTAGGTATGGTTCCATTAAATGCTAAGGAAAACTCGATTTCGTGGTTATTAAAGTGAAAAGGTTGCATGTAATCAGGAGATTCAAACTCTTGAGCTCCAGTCGTAGCGTACCTATTATGACCAATTCCAACATTGCCCCATAACTTAGATAAAACTTTATCTTTTAACACTGTGGAAACTAATCCTTTTTTCTTATAAGTAAAAATTCTTCCGCCCGTTTTAAGTATAGAAATTCCCGTAGATTCTTGACCGCGATGTTGCTGAGAAATTAAACCGCTATATAATAATTTAGAAACAGAGTAGGTAATATCGTTGCAAGCTATACCAAAAACCGCACAGTGTTCTAAAGGTTTATCTCTCTTAAGACTGGTTTTATGCTTTGGAGCCATAATATTACTTTAGTGAAGAAAAAGATTTTTAAAATCTATTATAACTATAACTAATTTAAATGATTTATAATTTTTAATAATTGGTTTAATAGATTATTTATTAATTTAAGAGAAAGTTGTTAGGAAATTAGCGATAAAAATAAATACCTTGCTTTTTCAATTCTAATTGGTGGAAAAAGCACTCGATTCGGGACTGATAAGGGACTTTTTAAATTTAAAGGTAAATCTCTTATCTCGTATCAGTTAGAAACATTATCTCGTTTTAATCACGACATTTTTCTTGTAGCAAATTCTCAAAATCAAATTCAGAATTATATAAATGAAATTGATATAACTAAAATAATGGCTTTTATTTTAGATGATTACGATATAATTTTAAACCAAAATTTACGTTCCCCTATTTTAGGGTTATATTCTACATTTAAAGAGTTAAAAAAACTCACATATCAAAAAGTTTTTGTATTTTCTTGCGATAATCCCCTTTTTAGCTATGAAGTTATCGATTATATGATAAAGGAATGTGGTCAATATGACTGTTTCATGCCCAAATGGAATAATGGTTTTAGAGAACCTTTATTTGCTATTTATCCCGTTGAGAAAGCTTATAAAACCTCGTTAAGAAATTTAAAGCAGAAGCAATACAAATTAACGAAAATAATCGATGAAGATTGGACAGTTAAATACGCCTCAATTGAACAGAATATTAAATATCTCGACCCAAATCTATTATCTTTTAAAAATATTAACAAGCTAGCAGATATTAAAACATTAGAATCGGTCTCTGACAAGGTTAAATAAAAAATTAAAATAAAAAAAGAAAGATTTTTAAATTAAGTTAATCTTGTGGCATAAGACAACCGATTAGTCCGAGAGCGCCTCCACCAACCAGAAAATAGGTCCCTAAACCTAAAGTGCCAATGTCTACAAGAATAGGGTATAAACCTCCGAAATGTTCACTTGTGGTGAAAAGCATGAAAACGAAAGTCATCATACCTAAGATATCTGTGTAAATGAATAACAAGAACATTATTCCAACAGCCAGTGGAAAAAGGGAAAAGATAATGCCCACGATTCTAACTTTTAACCCAATTAATTGTAGTACTCCAGAAGCAAGCCAACCTATAAAAACAACCAACATAATGTAGAAAACTACTGCATCAGTTCCAGGATCTGTTGCTATTATATCAAAAAGGTTCATAGCGAATCCCAAACCAGAGCCTACATAACCAGGGAGAACTAGGAAAACAGCAAATACATAAGTTCCGAGGATAGTTAGAAGTGCACCTAATATTATAAAAATTTTACCTACTGCCAAATTTTATCACTAAATGTTTTTTTTTTTTTAAAAATATGTTTATTAATTTATAAATATATTTTTCCACTCTTAAAAAAATTTAGTTTGTTAAGGACTTTTTAGGATATTTTTTAAGTTTTGAGATGATTTAATTGAATTTTACGTGGGGAAAGATTACCTTGAACTACGCAACTCTCGAAAATAAAGCTTTTGATGTTTAGAGTCCATTGTTCTAAAAGTTTTCTCCGCGTCATCAGGAGGAAGAACTAAAATTTCTCCATCCTCTTTTTGAATTACGCATCCAGAATTCGTGAGTATTTGATAATTTTCCTTTGTTAATTTCGGATCGCCCCAACAAATCAGCTGGCAGTTACCACAAGTGAGTTTTGTTGTTTTTAACATGTCAATTAGTTTTTCTTTATCGTTCACTAAAGCATTTAAGAGTTCTTCGTCTTTCCTTAATTTTGACTCACAAATTCCAATCTCGTCTCCATTTTCTGGCCATTTTACAGCGTTTGTTACAGCAAGCGACAAAAGTCTCATAACCTCTTTATCGTTCTCAGGATATGGATATCTTCCAGGAGACCAAGTCGACCATTTTCCAGTTTTATCTAAACCTGAAAGGCCACCACAAACTACTTGGCACCTAGCTAAATTAATACGCCTAGAACAAGTGAAAGTATAGCCTCCCATCGTAAGAAATTCAGATTCGTCGCTTCCAAACATTCTTAAAGCGCAAACGGATTGACACAATTTACATTTATCGCAGAAAGATTCTTCGGGAGGTATGGGGTCCGTTGGAACTAACTTCGCGGAAGTTACTACGCAACCAATAATAATAGGGGCGCCATAACCTTTCAAGCCAAGGTTTCCTGACCAACCTATCGACCCGGCTCCAGAGCGTGCAGCAATAAGTTTAAGGGATAGCTCTGGAATCATATTAATCTCCCACCCGGGTACATCTTCTCTATATTTAAAATTGGGAAATATTTCTACTGATTTATAACCTTTCTCTCTCAGAAATTTTGCGGTTCTGATAGCTATTTTAAATGCTCTAATATTAGTTTTTATGTTATCAAGCTCGTGGCCTCTACGACCATTTGGTAAGTCTTTTCTCAAAAATGCTCGTATTTTATCTCGATCTAATGGAAGAGTAAAACAGATCGCAGATTCTGCTTCGGGTAAAGGGTAAGTAATGTCTACGGTCGATGGACCGCCCTCTAAAGTTTTCTTAGTTGCAAAACCTACATTCAATACGCCTTGTTCTAGCAAAAAACTCTCGATTTCATTATTTAAAGAAATAATATTCCAACCTCTCAATAATTTAAAATTCGAATTGATAATATCCCGTTTGATTAATTTCAATCTGTGGTTTTAAATTAATTAAATATGGCTATTTTTATTAATACTATATGGACAAAAAAGACTTCTTATTCTTTATTTAATTTTTCCAACGGAAGCCGTATAAAGAGCAATTTCCTCTTCTCCATCTAAACCGATAAAATCATCAAGTTCCTCCTGATTATAAGCAACAATGGCGCAAGTACCAGCGTTAATTGCTTCACAGGCAAGATATAGGTTTTGGCAAATGTGCCCTACTCCAATTAGAATATCTTTAAGGGAATCAGCTCCATATCTCCATTCCGTTCGATAAGGTCTAGCGCTCCAAATAAAAACAACAGCAGATTTTCCTGCGAATTCCTGTCCATGACATATTTCAACAATCTTCTTTGGTAATTCAGGATCAGTAGTGGTTAATATTAGCAATTTATGTTCTATAGCAAGATAACGATATAATCCCGGCAATATTCCTTTAACATTATTAACTACTAAATATGTCTCGTATGGATGCATGGCACCGCCAGAGGGAACTGTACGCATTGTAACGAGCCCATTTCGAGCTAGATTCTTTACTCCTTGCGTTGCCCAAAGTAAAAAAGATAACTCATTGGTCGTTAGAGGTTCCTCAATATATTTTCGATGACTTTCTCGATTGTTTATTACTTCTTGTAGCGAGATTTCTATACATTTAATATCGTCGGGAGAGCCTAAATCAACTAATTTAGCATCATCAGGATAAGGTTTCTGAATAGGAGGAATTGGTAAGCCTTTCATTTGATCAGTTTCATCTTCTAATATCGGATTTTTAAGATATTTTCGATACTTCATGATTTATCACCTTTAACAATTCATTTTAGATTACTTCTTATATGAAAATTTAATATATTATTGATGAAACAATTTATATATTTTCTTATTTTTGCCAGAATTTAATTATTAAGTCGATTTTACGGATAGAACTATATATGAACATAAAAAATTATTGTATTTCAAAAAACAGTTAATGGTGAATCAACATTCCTAACCTAAATTTCTATTAAACATATCTTTTAATAAAAATAATCCAATTCTCATATTAACTTAAATTAAATAATAAATCTTTAAAAAAATAATAGATTTTTAATACTAATAGTACAATTTCAAATTTATTTTTCAATTTAAGATTAATCAAAACTAAACTTATAACTAAGGAAATTTAAGATGAGCGATTTAATAATAAAAAATGGCTTAGTTTACGACCCTTTGAACAATCTCGACGGCGAAAAGAAGGACATCTACATTAAAGATGGTGTGGTTGTTAATAAGGTTAATGGAGACGCCAAAGTTATCGATGCCACGGGCATGATAATTATGCCAGGAGGAGTTGATATTCATTCACACATCTCCGGGGCAAAAGTAAATACAGGACGATCTTTTCGACCTGAAGATAAAGTGCCAGAATGTAACGAGAGAAAAACTAAAATAAAGAGATCTGGCACGGGATTTAGCGTACCAAGTACATGGGCAACGGGTTATAGATACGCGACGTTAGGATATACCACAGTATGTGAACCTGCAATGCCTTTATTGGAGGCTCGACACACTCACGAAGAGTTTCTAGAAACTCCTATTATCGATAAGCTCGCAATGCCAATCTTTGGAAATAACTGGTATGTCTTCAAATTTGTAAGAGAGAACGATATCGAAAAATTAGCGGCTTATGTAAACTGGATTATGAAAGCTACGAAAGGTTATGCGATTAAAATAGTCAATCCAGGGGGAGTAGAAAACTGGGCTTGGGGTAAGAATTGCGATAGCGTAGACTCTCCAGTCTTGCATTGGGATGTTACGCCAAGGCAGATTGTCGAAGGTTTAGCAAAAGCAAACGAACTATTAGGATTACCACATTCAATTCATGTTCATTGTAATAATTTAGGTCACCCTGGAAATTACGAGCATTCAATAGAAACATTTAAAATTTGCGAAGGAATCGAACCCTATGGTGAGAGAGAGCGATCGTTTCATGTAACCCACTGTCAATTCAATGCGTACGCTGGTACAAATTGGGGAAATTTCGAATCTGGAGCGTCCCAAATAGCAGAGTATGTCAATTCGCACAAACACATGTCTTTGGATACCGGCCAAGTTGTTTTCACAAAATATGCTACAACAACAATGACAGGCGATGGTCCGTGGGAACACGCGCTTCATCATCTCGGAGGGATGAGTCCTTGGGGCGCAAAACCAGGAATGAAATGGATAAACGGTCAAATCGAAGGGGAGTCCGGATCGGGAGTAGTACCCTATTTCTTTTCTCCGAAAACGGGAGTAAACGCCATCCAATGGGCAATTGCACTCGAGTTAATGCTCTTAATAAAAGATCCTTGGCAGATTAGCCATACAACAGATCATCCCAACGGAGCGCCATTTACAACTTATCCGATCGTATTCAAATGGTTAATGGATCGCAAATCCCGAAAAGATATGTTAGAGAATGTCGTCTCAAAGAAAGCAAGTACAGCGTCAACGCTTCCAGATTTAGACCGAGAATACACTCTAAACGAGTTGTGCATTGTGACGAGAGCAGGAAACGCAAAAACCTTGGGGTTAAGAGATCGGGGTCATCTAGGCGTTGGAGCAATCGGCGACGTGGCGGTTTATAAATTAGATCCTAAAAAGATGGATGGACATTCAATTGAGAAGGCGTTTTCGAGAGCAGCGTACACGATAAAAGAAGGTCAAATAGTAGTAAAAAACGGTGAAATCATAGCGGCGCCTATGGGAACATTGATTCGCGCTGAAGGGAAAGTCAAAGAAAGCATTCACGAAAATATGATGGAAGACGTGATAGCTTCTTGGCGGGACCACTACAGCATTAATTTTAACAACTACGCGGTACAAGACGCTTACGCTCCAAAAGAAAAGATTATTAACAGAACATAAAACTTATTTATTTCTTACTTTTTCTGAGAATATTTTAGATTCGATATTTGATTTCAATATTAGCAATTTATTTTTTTGAACTATTCTTTCCCGTACATTTGTGTAGTATTTAGATATAATTAAAGCAATGTTATATAATAGAAATGAATAAAAAGACAGAAACAAGAGATTTTATCTGGGTAATTCCTCTATTTGCAGCAGTTTTTGCTATAATCGCAATTTTATCTCCAACAGCTTATTATAGTTATGGGGATGTAACTTGGAATTGGTGGATGTGGGATTTTATGACGATGGATCTAGTTGGGTATTATCCCATTGGTTTATTCATTTCTGATGTGGATTTTATTATACCGTCGATAATTACTACTAGCGCTGTATTACTTAGTGCGGTTAATTTAATGATACTTTCTATTACAACCAGAAAGAGAAACTTAAATACAAAGTATTTTGAATTAATGTCAATTATTAGCGCTGTTTTATCGATTGGCATAATGATATATTACATTATTGCTATGGACATCGCATTTATTGATGGATTAATATTAGGCGGTATCATTTTTCCAGCAGGGATTCATTTTTGGGATGCATTCCAACCAAGCTTCGGTATTTTTTTACCTTTTATAAGTGCAACTATATCGTTTATAGGAGTCGGGGTTTTTCGATATTATTCAAAACGAAAAGACGATATTATTCCACCTAAATTTGATACGGTTAAGGAATATATCCCCGTATCAAAAACGATGGGAAGTCTAAATTATTGCCCCGAATGTGGAAATAAAATTCTATATGCTGATGCGAAATTTTGCACTAATTGTAGTTATAAATTTTAAAATTCTGTTTATACAATGTATTATCTTATACTATAATATTTACATCTAATATCTTAAAAAACTAAATAGGAGAAAAGATTTAAATAGCAGAAAATTATTAGTTATGTTAAAAGTAAGACAAAATTTACACTTTTAAATATAAATAATGCGAATTAAATAAAAAAAAATTAAATAGGAAAATATAATCATGACTCCTGCTCCGCCCTGGATTTTTGTCTTTTGGTAGTGCGTAAAGCACTCATCTAATACTCCCCCTATTTAATTTCTGACCTTCTTATTAGGTCTTGGTAGCAGGAGTCTCCCTTTTCACATTGAAACTTTCTAAAGTCATTGTTTTTTAGATTTTAATTCAGATTTTTATGATCTATATCAATTACCAGAAAGCACTTATGGTGCTATTAGTAAAGAAAATTCCGGCATAAACAAAAACACTGGATTCGTGGATTTGGGGGATATGTTAGTAATTATTGACACAACCCTTAAAATTAAAACCGCAAAGGTTTTCACTTCTCTTAATCATTTTAACGCTTAATATTAAAGAGATATTAAGATTTATTAGACAAATATTAAGAATTTGTGCTAAAATTTATATTATAAAGGCTCTTTTTTAAGCAGTAAAGCTATTTCGAAAATATAATCGCATAATTATTGAGTGAAAGTCAAGTTCAATGAAAGGGTTAAAAAAAAAGCGGGAGATTAAAACTTCGCTTGAAGAGATGTTAAAAGATATTATGGATAATGTCGAAGGTGTGAAAGCAGCGCAACTTACGGCAGATACAGGTCAACCCCTCGCCTCTATATTACCCACAAGTACAGATGATATGCGATTAGCTGCCATGACTGCGGCACATTGTTCATTGAGCGAACGTGCTATTGGAGAAATGGGTCTTGGCGGTTTTGAACAATCGTACATAAAAGGTAGTAAGGGTTACCTATTGATTTTACGTGCCGGGGAAGATAGAGTTTTAAGTGTTTCTACTACAAAAGACATTAAGCTCGCGCCAATTCTATACAAGCATTACAAACAACTAGAAGAGGGCGACGAAATAGTAAGTAGCACGCCCCCTATTTAACACCAAAATTAAATATTTTTACATTTTCTTAACCCTAATTCTTCTGGTGTTACATTATGAAATTTTTCATATCCAGGTAGAGTCATTCTTGTAAAAAATATATATTTTATACTATCCAAAAAATTATGCTTCTTTGGAAATTCGGGGTATCCCTCGTTAAAAATTTGTTCCCGAAAATTTTCTGTGAAGTGGCCTATACTAAAAAATCTCTTTAAAAAAAGGAGTTTTCGAAAGATTCCTATTAACTTAGCGCTTAATGGAGTCATTTGGCTTTTATGCTGAGACAGTGCTTCAACGACGATTTGAATGTCTTTCCATCTGCATTTTAATTTGAAATTGGGTTTGAAAGAATAGTAATAAAAAACACGAGTAGGTAGCTCGTTATTGCAAAGCTTCTTAAGAGCAAAGTAAGGCAATCTACCAGTGTTGATGTGATCTGGATGATAATCAAGAGCATACCAAGGGTCTGGTGCGAATAGAATATCAGGTTTTTCAGTACGAATTATATCTACAACTTTGTTCAATGCCGATTTATTCATTGGAAGGTAACCATCGATATAACCTACTTTTATAACTCTAACATGGTTTTTAGTGTATTTAGAATACACATTATTTGCGTTTTCTAATTCTCTAGTTCGAATTCTTTTTAAACGATCCCCCTTGAATTCAATTCGATGCGTTCCAAATTCACAATTAGTCTTTAGCACTTCTACACCTTCATTTCCTAACCTTAACGACTCTAGAAATGTAAACGGCGTTCCAAATTCGATGTCGTCGATATGTGGAGTAAAAAATAGAATTTTAAATCGTTTCATATTTTTAAAAAAAATAAATTATAATTATATCTTTTTATCTTCGATATCAATACCTAATTCTCTTAACCGTTCGCGTATTAAATCGCTTAGATCGTAGAATTTTTTATCTCTTAATTTGGTGCGCAATTCAATTATTAAATTAACGAGGCTTTTAATGAGTTTATCTTTCTCATCCATGCTTTCAAACGAGAAATGTGTCATTTTAGCGTTTAATGATGGAAAAATTCCGAAAATCTTTTCATTGAATTCTATAAATTTGAAAAATCGATCCTTAAATTCTTGGTTGATTTTCAAGCCATCTTGTAGTATAGCTTTGTTAATTTCTCTAAAAAGCGTCAACAACTCTGCCAAAGCTACAGGTGTGTCAAAATCATCCTCCATAGCGTCAATAATTTTATTTTCCGCATTATCGATTTTTGCAGTTAAGTCGTTAATTTGCTTTGATTTCGCTTCAGCAAATTCAGCATCGTTCACTTTTTTAATCGTGTTTATTAATCTGTTATAAGTATTTTTAGCTTGCTCCATGCTTTCAATAGTATAATTATTTGAACTTCGATAATGACTCGATATCAAATACCAACGAATAATCATTGGGTCGTACTGTTTGGCAATATCTGCTACTGTGAAAATATTTCCGAGACTTTTAGACATTTTTTCATCTTTTATATTAACATAACCGTTATGAAGGAAATAATTCGCAATTTTTTTACCAGTGTAAGACTCTGATTGCGCGATTTCGTTCCTGTGGTGTGGAAATTTCAAGTCTTGACCTCCCCCGTGTATGTCAATTGTTTCTCCTAAAAAGTTCAATATCATAGCAGAACATTCAATGTGCCATCCGGGACGTCCTTCACCCCAGGGACTTTCCCAAAAAGGCTCTCCTTCTTTCATTTTTTTCCACAACGCAAAATCTCGACTATCTAACTTATCTTCTCCAAATGCCGTATCTTGGTCTACTGTGTAGTCTTCTTCTTCGCTTTCCTTCCCATCATCTTTACTCTTTTGAAGAGCGGAGTTATATCCAGGAAAGGATTTAACTGAAAAGTATACGGATCCATTTTTCTCGTAAGCGTGTCCCTTAGAAATCAATTCTTTAATAAAATTTATTATAAAATCTATTACTTCGGTTGCGCGTGGATTTCGTGTATTTTTCTCGACATTGAGTATCTCCATGATTTCCTCATATTCGGCGATATATTGATTGCTTAAAGTCCTGAAATCGATGTTGCTTTCTTTAGAACTCTTAATTATTTTATCGTCAATGTCAGTATAATTTTTAACGATATTAACTTTATAGCCCTTAAACTTTAAATATCTGTGAATTAAATCAAAAGCGACTGCGGACTTTGCGTGGCCTAGATGTGGACTTCCGTAAACGGTTACTCCGCAAACATACATTTTGATTTTTCCGGGTTCGATTGGCTTAAATTCTTCCTTTTTAAATGTTAAGCTATTATAAACTTTCATGATAATTTATAAACCTTAAAAAAATTATTATGATTTTAAAAAATTTTAATAAAATTAATCTTTAACCTTAAATAATATAATATAAGATATAACATAAATATACTCAAATAAGTATCCTTCAGAGGAGACTGCGTATTATCGCCGTTCCGCTGAAGTATCGCACCATGGTTGAGGTATGATTACTTTACGCAGCTGGGTGTAGCGTTAACACCGCCAGCGTATCCGAGATAAATAAAGGATTTATCTTATTACGGAATTAGTAAGGAGGCGGCCTGCAGAGCCGTTGCTTTCAGCATCATGGGTGCAAATCCCATCGCTGGCTCTAATTTTCTTATTTTAAAAGAGTATTTAATCTTTTTGTTTAAAAAATCTATATATTTTGTCTTACTTTGATTTATAGCCAATCAAATTGGCTATTTAAAACATTTTCCACAACATTGGCCACTTGAATTTAAACTACAGCATTCGAAATTAAAATCAAATGGTAATACAAAATCATTTGTAACATCGGTAATTATATCAACATAAACCGAAGAGACATTAGGATTCTTTCTAAAATGGTAATTAACCATCTCATCAATATAAGCTAGTTTAGTACCGATTACAAGAACACTGAGATTAAAAGTGCCGCTCAATCGAAATGCGTTTAGCATGTATGGACATCGTTTAACTAATTCTATGGTTTTGTTTGGTTCTAAAGTTTGAATTTCAACTCGTGCAAGGATTAAATCCATGGTTTTAACATTTATACCCGCTTGAAATTTTAAGACTCCCGCTTTTTCAAGTTTCCGAATCCTCATACCGATTGTGGGTTGGCTCCGATCAACTCTTTTTGCGATTTCTGTATGGGTAAGCGTAGGTTCCTTTTGAATTAATTCAATTATGCTTTTGTCTATATCGTCGATTTTAAAGACTTGACTTTCCATTATCTTTATCTTAAATTTTTAATTTTTTTTACTTATATTCATTAATAACGATATGCCGATATATAAATGTTTCGATGGTTTATTAACAAAATATTAATTAATATTAATAAATCATTAAAAATATCTTTAAAAGCGATTAAAATCAATATATATAGAGGAGAAAAATGATTACTCAAGAATTATTATTATTCTCTTATTATTCCTGTAAGAAACATTATGGTTTTTGACTTTTCATGTCTAAGAGAAGTTTCCCAGCGATACCCACGTCTTCAGGAGACTGAGCTCTAAATAAGATAATGATATGATCCTTCGGGATTTTATAAGCTTTTTCTATTGAATCCGTAATTTCCTTGATTAGGGTTCTTTTTAAATCTAAATCATCTAATTTTGGTCCATCAATAGTAATATTCGGCATAACCTAGACTTTCTTTTATGTTATATAAATATGATTATAATAATAATGAGAGATATCAAAAGATAAGATCTTATAGATTCCAAGA
>DAOUUT010000035.1 GCA_030668025.1 Promethearchaeota archaeon | reverse complement strand
ATTATCAATTTTTGGGATTACGATAACAGGATATTTAGTAACAAAGCACCAAAGGAATAAGGCATCGTATTTTATCCCAGAACCAAAAATATTATATATTTTAGCAATCTGGGTTATATTATACATAGTATGTTTTTCATTAGAATGGTTAGGTCATCTTGTTGGATTGTGGACCTGGCATAATCAAAGTTATATTTTTCTCCACGCAGCTGTTTGGTGGGCTAATGTTTTGACATTATTAGTTATTCATCTATCAACGATAAAACCAATAATAAGGTATTTGATATTATTAAGTTGGGTACTTCTATTTGAATATCTACAAGAAGCTTTGATACATTGGGTGACCCATTTTCCATTATTTGGAAATCCCTATATAATGATAACAATTGTAATGTGTTTAACTTGTAGTGTAAATTTTATAATTTTTAAGTTATTCGTTAAATTTAAGCTTTTAACTTAAAAAAGAATTTTTCAAAAAATCTTACTTTTAATAATCATAAAAACATATTATTTTTAGTACTGTCAATTTTGAATTTATGTAGGTATTACAATGAAAATTGCACGATATTATAACAATAACGATGTTAGGCTTGACGAGATACCAAAACCAATAATTGGTTCAGGAGAATTATTGGTAAAGGTCGTAAAGTCAGGTATTTGCGGTTCGGATGTTTTAGAATATTATAGATTTGCCAAAATGAAAAAGCTAGGCGTAGATAATCTAATTCTTGGGCATGAAATAGCCGGCGATATTGTTCAGGTAGGAAAGGATGTAAAGCGCCTCAAAGTCGGAGATCGTGTTTTTGTTTCTCACCACGTTCCTTGTTTTGATTGTTATTATTGTCATCAAGGTCATCATACAGCGTGTAGTCTACTTCATAGTACCAATTTCGATCCAGGCGGTTTTTCTGAATATGTGAGAATTCCTAAAATAAATATCGAAAAAGAAGGAGTAATTGTTTTAGATAGATCGGTATCGTATGATGAAGCAGTTTTGATCGAACCGTTTGGGTGTGTGTGTAGGGCACAAAGATTAGCTAATGTTGGAAAAGGCTTAACAGTTTTAATACTTGGTAGTGGAGTTTCAGGAATTTTGCATATTCAACTAGCAAAATTGAGAGGAGTAGCAAAAGTGTTTGCAACTGACATCAATGAATATAGGTTAAAAATGGCGAAGAAGTTTGGGGCTGATGAGACTTTTTCTGCTAGTGAGGATATTCCCTTAAAACTTATGGAATTGAATGATAATCGATTAGCAGATATTGTTATCGTGTGTACTGGTGCTTTATCTGCAGCAAATCAGGCTTTAAAATGTGCTGCTCCTGGTGGTAAAATTATATTTTTCGCAGTTCCTGCCCCTGGTATTAATTTGGAAGTACCAATAAACGAATATTGGAGAAATGAGATAACAATAACGACATCATACGGAGCGGCACCTGAAGATCTTCAAGAGTCTTATATATGGATATTATCTAAGAAATTTAAAGTCTTAGAATTAATAACTCATCGATTCCCTCTAAATCACGCTGGAGAAGCCTTCAAGGTTGTTTTTGAAGCAAAAGAATCTTTAAAAGTTGTTTTAGAGCCCAATAAAGAATGAGTTATTTATAGATCTTTTCTTATGCTTCTTTCAATATGCTTTCTTATTATCCAAGATTCCCAAAAAGCGTAAATTTTTAGCATTGCTCCTTTCATTTTTCTTTTAGGAAAAAATATATCTAATTTAAGCAATGCTTCTGTTTTTTCGCCAATTGTAAGTTTATGATCAAACGTTTTAAGAGCAAAATTAACTTTTTCTTGATTTTTTTCTATTTTTTTTCTCATATAATTAAACGGTGTTCTATCGGGATTTTTAACTATGTAAGAATGACTCGAAGTTAATTGAGTTGCTTTCTTAAGAAATAGTTCTTCAGCAAGATGAATATCCTTGATTGTCTGCTCAATAGAGCAATCCCTAAAACCATACCAAGGGCCAAAACCATTTACTCCTGGTTGAGTTTGGTCAAATCCCATACAACTTATATGTAAAATTTTTTCGGAAGGAAAAAAAAATCCAATGTGACCTAAGGAGTGCCCTGGAAAAGAGATGGTTTGCAGTTCGAAATTATCGAATTTTAATGTATCACCGGGTTTAAATGAAATAACTTCACTACATTTTTTAAAACCCATTGAATTAACAAAGCTCATTCCAGTTTCTAAGTCAAGCTCCTCTAAGAATCCAAAGTTATTTAAAAAATTATAACTATCTAACAAATTCGTATGTTCTGGAACAGGAGCATATATATTTACTCCTTTTTCGCTCCAAACATGTACATGGGCTGCGTGATCTAAATGTGTATGACTGCATATGTAATCCGTAATGGGCTTAAACGAATCGTATATGATATTTGCAAACTGTGATTCAATATTAAGATCTATGATAATAGCGTTCCTATTTACACCCCTTTCGGGTAGTTTAATTAAACCATCGCACCTTGTAAAGACGGCTGATGCTTTGATTTGATGAACTAATAATAAATTCTTAGTAACCTTAGAAATTTGAAGATTATCAATATTGGGTAAAGACATTAGCGAGTGTAACCTCTATAGTAATTATAAAGGAAAATTATGAAATATTTAAGAACTTATTCTTAACGCAAAATATTCATAAAATAAATATAAATAAAAAAAAATAAAATTATAATCCTACTGGACCATTACTATAGATTTCATATGCTTCATCTACTGAAGCATTTTCGTGAACTATTGCTCTTACTGCTTGAATCATTCTAATTTTAGCTCCAATTGTCTCCCACTGATGGATATGTGCTTTATGGTCCATATGACCATGAGTACAAATTTAATCAGACACAGGTCTAAAATGTTCGTTAATCTTGACAATCAACTCGGTTCAACATTTATATCGAGGACTATCGCTTCAGAGTTTCTACCTTTTTTAGGTAAAACAATAAGGCCATCACAACAAGAAAAGTAATGCGGGGGTCTAATTTGATGAATTAGGAGGATAATATCAGACATATTTAGGATTTTAATGTTTTTCATAAGTAATTTAAAGTGTAGATGTTCTAACTATAAAAAAGAATTAAAAAGGATTTAATAACTTATTTCTATCATTTTACAAGCCTTCTTAGATTCAATTTATTATATTATTATTCTAATTTTAGTTTTTATAGTTTACAATAGAATGTAAATTGGCATAAATTTACCAAATATTATGATAATCATCCAAAGGAAATTATTAAATTCCTTAGCAATTTTCTAATAACTTGAAAGAAATGTTTGAAATACTGACTTAATGCATTATTTGGAATGAAAACTTGATAATCTTTTTTCTAACCTCATATTGATATTTAAATAAGGAGAAGCTTAACAAAATTGTTAAATATTAGATTATAATATTATCTTTTAATTACATTTCTGTAAAAAACTATTTAAAACTAAATTTAGTGAAAATCATGAAAAAAAGCCATTTATTTCTTTTGTTATTGTTAAATTTCATACTACTATTATTCCCTTTTTCGTTCTTGGTGAATATGACTCCAATAAACTCAGAATATATATATTTACTTGATTTAAATCCAGAGATTAGTAATGGTTACGCAAGATCTCCATTCATTATTGGGACTTCTCCATTTGAAAGTATTGATCCTCAAAATTCATGGGTTGCAAATGAATTGGATATAATTGGCCAAGTCTGTGAGGGATTATTCGCATATAACATATCGGATCCTTCTTTTTCTATAATCGCTAACCTAGCTGCTGCAGATGGAACATGGTCTCCTGATTCTTTAAACTATACTGTTTTGCTTAGACCTAATGTTTATTTCCATGATGGTACCCCTTTTAATGCTTCAGCAGTTCAATGGTGTTTTGATAGATTAGAGAATTTAGGCGGACTTGGTTCTGCTTTGGCATATGAATTATATGAATATTATGATTTTGCTTTAGATCAAACATTACCAATTATCAACAGAACTGAAATTATTGATAACTTAGAGATAAAATTTGTGTTAAATCGACAATATAGGCCATTTCAAGCATTATTGACGTTCCCAGCATCATTTGCTTTATCACCAACCTCAACTCCTTTTAATGAAAACATTAACGCTACTACAGGAGACTTAGTTGGAACAGGTCCTTTTGTATTTGATGGGATAGAAAACGAAACTTTTGCACATCTCCACGCATATGATGATTATTGGAACGGACGAGCAAATATAGACACAATGATATTTCATGCGTTTAACGATATTTATCATAGAAATAATGCTTTGTTGAACGGTACAATTCATTTCTTAGACGCTCCTTTATTTTCAATGTTGGATGATTTTGAGGAGGATCCTAATATTACATTTTTAAATACCAGTACCTTAAGCACCGCAATCTATTATTTGGGGATGAATAACCAACAGATTAATCGCACTATAAGGGAAGCAATTTCTTACGCTATCGATTACGATTACATTCTAAATGTTTTATTGGAGAAAAACGCTGAAAGGTCGATGTCGCCAATTCCTAACGGAATTTTATATTCTAACGATACTTTTGATGTTCCCATATTAAATTTCACGCGCGCGAGATTAGTGATGCAGTCAATGGGATTTGGCACTGGATTTGATATTTATAACGACGCTCAATGGATTGCCCAGGAAATTACAGCTCCATTTCTTACGTATAATTATACCTATAACATCGGAAACCAATTACGAGAAGATATCTTAGTCTTATTACAAGATAATATGACAAAAATTGGAATAAGAGTAGAAGATGCCGGTATAACATGGGGAGAATTTCTCAATCGATTATATGAATCGGGCGGTCGGCACAGAAACATGCTCCAACTCTATTGGATTGGCTGGGGTCCAGACTATAACGACCCAAGCAACTTCATTAATCCGTTATTTACCAATAGATCAATTGTTGCTAATGGTGCTCAATATAATGGGTATACTGCAGCAATAGAAGCAGGCAGAGATCCACTAGATTTGAACGATAACGTACAACTTTTAATGGAAGCAGCCCTTTCAGAAACAGATCCAGTTGCAAGAGAAGCTCTTTATGACAGGATTCAAGAACTTCTCATCGAAGAAGATCGTCCATGGGCGTGGGGTTATGTTCCATATGTTTATCACGCGTATGACCAGTATTTAACCGGTTTTCAACAAAACGCTATGAACATATTATACTTTTACTCATGCGTATGGAATAGATTTTATTCAGATTGTGATATTACTCATCCTTCAGATGTTACTTATGATTATAGCACAACTGGGCATCAGATCTCCTGGACTATAACGGACCTATATTATGAGAATCACTCTTATGCTATACATCGAGATGGATTTGAACTTAGAAACCAGACATGGGCCTCTGGAGCTGAAATAACAATCGCTATAGATGAATTAAGTATAAACGCATATAATTATACCATTATAGTGATTGATGGATATGGGGGTATTATTCAAGATCAGGTGGATGTAACTGTTCTGAACTATGCTCCAACATGTACCTCACCTCCAGGTGAATTTTCATATGTACAAGGTTCAGAAGGTAATGAAATATCATGGACTATATATGATTCATCTGTTTCCAATCCCACTTATACTATTTATAGAGATGGAGATTTAATTCAATCCTCAACATCTTGGAGTTCTGGAGTTGCGATAACGATTAATGTGGATGGTTTAAGTGAAGGTAGTTATAGCTATTCCATAACTGCCATTGATGGTTTAGGAGGCACTTACCAAGATACAGTTACAATTACGGTGACTTTAGCACCATTTCCCCTTGAATTAATTATGATAATTGGACTAGTAATCGGTGTTATAGGAATCGTTTCTATCATAAGCTATGTAATAATTAAAAAGAAGAAGAAACCACTTAAACCCAAAAAAATAGAGGTGCCTAAAAAAAAAGAAAAAGCGAGAGCTAAAGAATTAGCAAAAATAGAAGAAAAAGCCAGCGCTGCTGCGAAGATATTTGAAAAATTCATTAAACAAGTTAGTAATTTGAATGAAGAAGCTATAGCTGCTAAAGAAGCGGGAGAGCTTGAGAAAGCTATAAAATTATACGAAAAAACAATTGATCCTTTAAATAACGCAAAGAAAGAAGCAAATATTTTTAATCCTAATCTAGTCCCTATGATTGATGATCAAATCGAAAATGTAGATTTGACTATCCATAACATGGAGGTTGAGATTATTTTCAATGAAGGAAATACATACATTTCAAAATCTAATGAATTTATTAAAGAACAAAAATATAATGATGCCATAGAGAGGTTAAAAGATTCTTTAACTCAATTCGAAAAAGCTAAAGATGTTGCTTTAGGTTACAATCTTGCCGAAAAAGTTGAAAAGATCGAAGTAAAAGAATCTGAGGTAAATGAGACAATAGTTAAATATAAAAAGCAATTGTATAGTCTAATATTACCAATAGAAACAGAAAAAGTAGAATTAGAAGAGAAAGTAATGCCAAGGGCTGAAGTTGCGGAAAAACAAATCCCTATTACCAAATTCGAATTAGAAGATATTAAGATTTTAAGGGGAGGTGATTGGTCAGTCGAAGCAGATCTGAGTATTTTCAAATATAAAGTAAAAGTTACAAATCAATCAGAATTTGTTATCTCGAATATTCAAGTCATAATAACTTCGGTACCGCCAGGCTTGGATCTTAAGTCAAATAAGGTATACAACATTTCAGATTTAAGCCAAGGTTCATATATTAGTCCTACATTTAAATTTGCTGCCGCTCAGAGTTGCGTTGGAAATAAAATAGAGAGTATTGTTTCTTTCAGAGATTATAAAGGAAAAATTAGAACAATTATTATTGATCCTTTCGAAATCACATATGTCTGCAATCTCTTGGTTCCCAAAATAATCTCTAAACAACAATACGAGCATAAAACAGCATTTATGCAGGAAAAAAAAATTGAAATGGAATGTGATATGAATCCTTTAAAACTTGAAAAAGAGCTCGTCACTATTTTAAAGAACAGTAATTTTCATATTCTTGAAAAAACTCCTGAACCCCATGATTCAAATTATAGGAATATAAAGGGTTATGCTGAAGGCAAGTACGATAAAGAAGATGTCGGATTATCTATTGCGATGCAAAGAATTGCAGAGCATAATACAAAATTAATAATAAAAACGATGAGTGATAAAGAAGGAAAATTGATTGATTTATTAACAGACATAAATACTAAATGTACAGAATTAAAAAGCATTAATGAACTCATATTAGAATACTCAAAAGAAATCGAAAATGCTATATCTCAAATAGAAAACCTTGAAGAATATCTGATAAAACACCTTGGTTATGATTGGGAAAGAATAAGACATGTCTGGGATAAATATAAAAGCGGAGAAATTGATAGAAAAGAATTAATCTATGAAGGCGCAAAAATAATTGGAAAGAAGTTTCTGAGCATTTTTATCAAAAAAATCACTTAAAGTTTTATTTTTTCTTTTTTTATTCCTTTTTAATGTTTAGTGGTTACCTGAGCAATCTATGATTAATAATTCAAGAAATGAGTTTTTAAAAAATGAAAAAAAAAAAAAAAATTTAAAGGCCAACTGGACCTTTTTGGTATATTTCATAAGCTTCGTCAACTGAAGCATTTTCATGTACAATAGCTCTAACTGCTTTAATCATACCGATGGGCTTGTCAGATTGGAAGATATTTCTTCCCATATGTGCGCTTATAATTATGAATAATAATTATAATCTACGCCGACAGCTCCAGCCTTAATAGCATTCTTTGCCATTTGTAAAGCATCTCTCTCCGGTGTTTTTTTCCCTCCCGCAATAACTACAGGTACAGGACAAATACTTGTGACGTTTTCAAAGTTCTCACAATAGTATGTTTTTACAAATGTAGCACCTAACTCCGCGGCCATTCTACTAGCCATTCCTAAGTAACGGTGATCTCTAACCATTTCCCTACCAACAGCGGTGACCGCTAAGGTAGGAATTCCATATTCTTGCCCCCAATTTACTAATTTCGATAAATTCATTAAACTTTGCTTTTCAAACTCTCCACCAACAAAAATAGAGCAAGTTATTGCTGAAACATTTAATCTTATGGCATCTTCAATAGTTACATTAATTTCTTCATTTGAAAGGTCTTTTAGCATGCTAGCTCCAGCCGATACTCTTAATACTATCGGAATATCAAAATCAGCGGAAACACAACTTCTTAACATCCCCCGAGTAAGCATTAAAGCATCAGCATATTGAAATAACGGATTTAGATCTCCAAAACATTTCAATTGACCAGGTATATTACCAAAGTATCCATGATCGACGGCAAGCATTACACAACGCCCAGACTTAGGTTTGATAATCCTTGCTAATCGATTTTGCATTCCCCAATCCATATTTAATTCACTTTATTTGATTTTCAATTAAATTATTGCATTGTTAAATTATGAGAATTATTAATTAATTATCTTTTTTGTACTTTTGCATAGAAAAGCAATGTCTTTAAAGAAGTAAAGAAGAGAAGGTAAAGAAAGTGATTAATTAATCATGAAATTAGTTCTTTATTTTATTACTTAAATCCTTTGAAATTCGTCTACTAATAAATTCTTTTATTAAAACGATTCGATTTTTATTGATCGTAGAAACTATTAACTTTTCTTTTAACTTTTTTATTAATTCTTTTTCGCTGATATTTTTAGCGTTCTCTAAAAGCGACTTAGTAAATTCTACATCGGTTATAAATTGATTAATATAGAGCGCTAAATACTTTAATTGTTCTTTTTTATCTTTCTTACCCAGAGCGTTGCTTAATATAGACTTTTCAAAATCAGAGTGCGTATGCCATGGCACTTGGATAACCAATTTACGATTATTGATTAAAAACGCGTCTAAATGTTTATTTTTAATCATAGTATAGTAAAAATATGGATTAGGAAACACAGAAGAGTCAAATTCTTCTTCCGTTATAACATTCGAATTTTGATACTTAATAGGGATTAATCTGTCAAATAATTCGTTTAATTGTTTTAAGTCGAGATTAAATTCTTCGTTTCTAATAATTCGGGAGGAGTAATCGAATAATTTAGCGTGTATGAAACCCGCAACACAATTGAAGCCAAATGCATCAATTAATCCCTCTAATGTCAAACTAATTAAATCAATCGGTAATTTCTCTTGTTGCTCTAAAGATACGGAAGTGTCAATTATGTCGTATCCAACAATATTTCCTTTAATAGAAATAAAAACGATGAAATTGTGCTCTTTACACACTGCTCCTTGAGGTATTTTAATCTTAACGGTACCAAACTTTTTATCTGAAAACAGTGATTCTGGAACTGATATTTCTCTTCCCACTCCACATCTAGGGCAAGAAACCTCAAACTTCTTCAATGGGCTACTCATTTTATCTCTAAATTACGATTATTTCTTTAGCTTACATAAAAATTATCGTAAAACAAATTTATATCCATATAATATTTTGATATTAGACAAAAATACCATAAAAGTTTTCATTAAAAAATTTTAACATTTCGCCAAAAATAAAATTTTAAAAACACTTTAAATATTAAATACAATTTTTAGATTCGTCTAAAATAAAATATTAAATTTTTAAAACAACTACAGAACCAATTAGTGTTATTAATGATTGAAATTTCAAGCGAAGATTCAAAATATATGTATGACATAATCCAAAAGATTATCGAAGAATGTGGTCCAAGAATGCCTTGTAGTCCTCAAGAGGCTCAAAGTGCGGAAATAATCAAAAGGGAATTAGAACATGTTTGTGATAAGACGGCAATAGAACCCTTCTCGTGTAATCCTCGCGCCTTCTTAGGATATATAAAAGTTAATCTTATTTTAGTTGTTATGTCGTTTATAGCCTTTTTTCTTATACCGTTTAATTTAATAAATTATTGGAGCTATTTAATGACATTTTTATCTTTCGGTTTGAATGTAATTGCGTTCTTAATCATATGGAATGAATTTTTTAATTATCGAGAATTCATTGATCCATTATTTAAATCAAGAGAATCACAAAATGTTATTGGAAAGATTTCTTCTGAGGAAGAATTAAAAAAAATAGTGATTTTCTCTGGACATCACGATAGTGCGCTTCAGTTTAATTTATTAACTCATTTAAAAATAGGTTATCCCATTATTATATTTTTAGGCCTAGGTATTATGTTCTTGTGGTTGTTTGTATCAACCCTTATATTACTCTTAACCTTAATAGGTTTATTTTTCTACGAAATCTTTTTTATTTTTGTATTGAGCCTGTTTTTAATAGGAACACCAGCTTTTATTGGGTTATTCTTCTTCGTATCGTTTGGAAAAAAGGCTAATAAAGTACCAGGAGCCGTTGATAATTTAAGTGCTGTAGCAATCGTGTTAGCTATTGGAAAATACCTAAAAAATCATAAAGAAATTATACCTAAAAACACAGAAATTAGATTGGTATCTTTTGGATGTGAAGAAGCCGGCTTAAGGGGAGCTTATAGATATGTTAAAGAACACTACGATGAATTGATAAAGTACGACGCAGAATGTGTTAATATGGACGGAATTCACAGCAAAGACAATATTTCTATCATAGATTTTGAACCAACAACTCGTACAAAACATTCCGATGTTGTTGTGAAAAAAATAATTAAGGCAGCTAAAAATTCAGAAATTAAGATTCTAACATCTGGATTAGGAGGGTCAAGTAAGTTAGAGAAATTGTTAGGCCAAATTACTGGTGGCACTGATGCTACAGCATTCTCAAAAGCAAAGATCAAAGCTGCCAATATTTCTGCCATGGATTTAAAACAAATGATTGGTTTTTACCACCAACCTACAGACACTTTGGATAAAATTGAAAAAGGATCCCTTGAGAATGTTTTAAAGATTTGTATCTCCTATCTTATTGGCGGATCTAAAAAATAATTGCAAGAGAATAAAAAAAATTAATTTATCCAATCAATTCTCTCGTCTTTTTCTTTAACGACTAATTTAATTAACAACATTCCAAAAACAGTAGGGATAATTCCAACACCTATTATTCCGAAGAGAAAAATTTGAACCATATTCTCAAAATTTGCAAACATAAATAGTTGTCCAACAGAATTTATGAGATAGTGCGCAATAATACCCGGTAATATGCTCTTAGTTTTAATAAACATATATCCGAAAAGGAACCCTAATAGAGTCGCGTATATAACTTGTATAATTGTTGGCATCAAATCATATCCAACTAATAGATTAACAAAATGAACTAATCCAAATAATACGGATACTATTATCATTGTTGTTCTTTGAGAATATCTCCTTAAATTTAATTTAGTAATTACACCCCTAAATGCTACTTCTTCCCATATCCCCGGAATTAACATAATTATAAAGAAAAACCATCCAAATACAGCGATACTAGAACCAGGTGTTCCAAAAATCACCTCTAAATCAAATATATAATCCCCGAATATATTAGCTGTAATGTAAGAACTAATGAAAAATATTATAGAACACCCGATCCCAAGCAGTATATTGCGAACTATTTTATTATCAAATTTCAACCCAATGGTTTTTACATATTCTTTTAGAGAATGTTTTCCCTCTGGAAGACCTAAGGAACGTGGAACAATTAATAACCAAAGTAATGCCATTACTCCAAAAGCGATGAAGAAATCAATAAATAATAAAACAATAAAGGGGATAAAATCTATGATAAAGATTAAAGGTAATTCAATAAGTATTGGCAAAAATAAGAATCCCACATATAATAATAATAGAATAAATGTACCAAAGAGAGGATATTTTCTGAAGCTTTCCCTTATACTTATCATTTTCTTCTTTCCAAGAACTTTTGGAAACATGCTATTAAATGAAATTAATAAAATAACGAAAGAGAACAAGCCTGCAATAGAAATTACTATAAACATCACACTGGGACCGTAAAGTATTAATAAAATGCCCCCCAAGATCATAAATGCTAAGTAAATCAAATATAAACTAACGATCATTATAGTCCATTTAACTACTTTTTTTTCTGGATTAACTTCCTCAACAACATATTTATATTTCATTCTACCGAAAATTCGAATTTTCAATTGGAACATGGATAATAGCAACGTCAATACTACTGGATACCACGAAATAAACGACAGCAAATAGTTTAAAAATTCGGGATCTCCAATAAACAGAAAAATCGGTAGGAAATAAGAGATCGTCTGAATTGAACCCACTAAAAACAATTTCGCTTTAGCTTGGTCGCGAGGATTAATTGGTAAAGATGAGAGTATTGCCGCACCAGTATCTTCCATATTTAAAAATCCTGAAGTAAGCATCATTGAAATCATGGGTTGGTATAAAGTCATAAATGTCCAAATTAGAATATAGTCTTCATAAAAAGAGGTACCGCTTACACTCGTTAATATGGGAATTAATGTCATAAAAGGGAGGATGAAAGGCATAATTACAAACATAAATGTCTGAATATCTCTTGTTGTAGTAGATAAATCCTTATGGATATAAGCTTTTATTGGGGTTCGTGATTTTATAAGCACTTCTATTTCTTTTTCAGGTTTTTTTTTAGAAGTAGTCTTTTGTTTTGTTTCAAGTGCGGCTGAAGAAGTCACTACCCGCATTGACTTTAACGCTCTTTTATAAACGAATCGGGTTAAGAATATAAAGAGCACAACTCCTATAATACTAGTAATCCAAAAAATTGGCGAAAAACTCATTGGTTCAATAGCCAATGTTAATAAATTACCTGGTGCAAAAGGAATCGGAATTAAACTCATAATGATTTTGACTAAAAAGGAAACTTCAAGTGAAGCGCTTAAATAAAAAAAATCTCTCGCAGCAGTTATTATCCATTGCATTAAAAACGAAGCGGAAAATATTACTATCATATAACTCAACATAGTAAATAATCGGATAAGTGTCGCCTTCTTAGAACCTGCTTTACTAACATTTAACACGCGACTAATCCTTTCCGCTATTAAAACCAGTACGCTAAAGGAAAACATAGTGTTAATTATAGAAATAAATGCAGCAGTTAAAGCCAATATTATATTTTGCGAAATGATGAACATTATGACTGGAAAAGCAAGAATCATAGTTAATAGTCCGATATCTAAATTGCGAAAAACCGTCATAAATCCTAATTTCCTTAACTTATCCTTAGAGATGGGTAGGGTTTCGTACCACCTAAATGTCTCTCCGGACATCATAGCCGAAATACTGAACATTCCGAGCATCGTAAGATAAATTAATTGCATCATAAAAAATGCTCCAAAAAGAATACTTCCAGGAAGTAAGATTGAATCTGCAGAAATTAGAGGATTACCAAGAGCGTTTTTAGCTTCGAAATAGATACTTATGGGTAAAAAAGAGATAAATAAAAGCATTACTGCAAATACTACTTTTATAGCAATAACTTGTTGTTTAATAGATTTTTTATTTTTTTTGTATTTCTCCATAAGGCGGGCTTGGTTCGCTCCAGAAGATTGAACCTGCGCCTCCATCGTGATCTCTAAATTAGTGAATTTAGCCAGTTTATATAGCGTTAAATCTTTTTCTGTCATAAAAATGAATCTCCTTATTTCTTGGGTTTGAAAGATTTTCGCAACTTTTTAACAATTTCGTTGACGCTCGTATCTTGTTCTGTCAATCTTAAGAAAACATCTTCTAAACTCGCCCCTAACTTGTCGGCTTGCTGTCGAAGTTCGTCCATCGTTCCAATTCCAACCAATTTACCCCTGTTCATTATTGCAATTCGGTTACATAAATCTTCTGCTATTTCCATGATATGGGTAGAAAAAAGAACGGAGCCTCCTTTCTCAGTATGTATATCCAATATCTCTTTAACAACTCTTACGGACTTCGCGTCAAGTCCTGCTAAAGGTTCGTCTAAAATTAGTAAATCTGGCTCATGAAGAATAGCCGAAATAATTTGAATTTTCTGCTTATTTCCGTGGGATAAAGTTGCTACTAATTGTTCATAATATTCCATGGCTCCCAAACTTTCTAGATACTCTTGTGCTCGCTCTGTGGTTTCCTCTTCGTCTAAACGACGAATAGAAGCTATAAAATTAAACAAATCTTTGGGCGTGAGCGATTTGAAGATAAGGGGCTCTTCTGATACGTAACCTATTCGGCTCTTAATTTGAACCTCATCTGTTTCTGGATTTAAGCCCATTATACTTATGTTTCCTTCGTTGGGCTCTAATAACCCTAATAACATTTTTAAAGTAGTAGTTTTACCCGCCCCGTTCGGTCCTAAGAGACCGAAAACTTCACCATTTTTTACATCAAAGGATATTCCATTAACTGCTTTAACATCCCCAAAAAACTTTTTCAATTCTTTAACAGAAATCATCACATTATCTTTCATTCTTAATCACTCTAACAAAATTTTACATATTTATTATTATTTATTTATTATTATTTAGTAAATCTTTATTTTTATCTTTCCTAAAAAGAAATTTTATAAAGAGAATATTTAGAATCATTGGAATTACGCCAACAAACACAATTAAATATATTCCTATAATAAACATATTCTCCATTAGGGAGTTCATCAAGATTAGACCTACAGTATCAATTAAATAATGATATATGATAGATGGAAGCAGACTTTTAGTTTTCATATACATATATCCCATCGAGAAACCAATTAAAGTCGAGTATATGACTTGAAATATTACATATAAGGGATCTCCTCCTGATAATAAAACACCTATGATATTAAATGCATGTGCTAATCCAAAAATTACGCCACTTATTAGAATCGATATTATTTGCTTATATTTTCTTGAAAGGAGGGGTAAAATAACACCTCGAAAAGCTACTTCTTCCCATAATCCCGGTCTAATCATAAAAATCCAAATAAACCAACCAAAACTAGCAATTCCAAGAAATGAAGGATTTGGATCCCTAAATAAGAATTCGGGGGCCCAATAAAAAGTTCCTAAAAGATTAGCGCCAATCCATACAACAATGCCGAAAATTGCAAAACAGCCTAATCCAATAAGGAGATTTCGGCCTAAAGGGTTTACCTTAGTTAATCCGATTGTTCTAGTATAATCGTTAAACGCTTCATCTCTACAAGGTAATTTCAACACCTTTGGAACTACTAAAAGAAATAAGAGTATTAAAAACCCCTCTATTACAAGAAATTCAACAAATAATAATCCCACATATGGTAGGGTTAATAAAATCGGGAAAAAAATAATCTCAATTAAACTTGCGAAAAATGGAAAAATATTGAATAATACTAATACCACTAATCCACCTAGAATCGGTTTGTTTCTTAATAAGCCTCGTGTTTCAAATAATGGTAATTTATCAGCCTTAGGGAACATTTTTGAAAAAACATAAACAACCAACGATAACCCAAATAATCCTATGAAAAACAACGCTATTATTGAAGCTATAATCCCTACACTAACAAATAATGTAAAACCGATAATTAATATAAATATGCATATGACAACATCAGCACAAACCATCAAAATCCATTTCGCTAATTTATATCTTTTATCTACTTCCTCAAGAACATATTTGTATTTCATTGTTCCGAATAATCGAATCTTCATTTCGAATACTAATAGTAGAAACATCCAAACAATTGGTAAACTACTTAGAAATAGGCTTAGAACTATAATCGATTGAGTTAGAATTGTTAGAACTGTAGCCATTAAAATTAATGAAATTCCTTGGATAATTAGCATCAATATTAATTTGCCTTTAGCTTGGTCGCGAGGTAAAAGGGGCAATGAAGCAAGAGTAGACGAACCTGATTCCTCTAGATTTAATAATCCTCCAACAAGCATAAGCGGTATAAATTGACTAGAAATCATAATTATTGCCCATAATATCATAATACTAAAGGTTGATGATACTTCTCTAGTGATTAGAGCTTGCATCGAAATAATCAAAATTATAGGATAGAGAAGAGGCAAAAGAATAAAAATCAAAGATTGATAATCCCGCGTTGAAGATATTAAATCCTTACGAATATAAGATTTCACGGGAGACATCGGTTTTATTTCAATTTCAATAGGTTTTGTTATTGTCTTAGATTCCTTTTTTTTCTTACCATAATCATATTCAATAGTGGCTACGCTATTTAAAGATTTTATAGCTACTTTATAAAAAAGAAAAGCGATTACTGCTAGAATTGCCGTTCCTAATAAACTTGATATCCATAAATTTAGAGGAACTTGTCCAGATATTAAACTTAAACCAACTAAATAGCCAGGCGCAAACGGTAATGGAATTAAACTCAATATAATATTTAAATTCATTGAGGGAGGATTTGTGCTAAAAACATCAATAAGACCTACTATCGAATTCATTCCAAATTGTAAAACAAAACTTGAGCCAAAAGCTACAAAAAAAAACCCCATCAAAGAGACAATTCTTAAAGTATTTGCTTTTTTTGAATTTCGGTTTGATTCAGAAAAAAGTCGGCTAAATCTCTCTCCAACAATAATCAGAATACTTACACCTAAAATTGTAATTAAGAATGATGATATAACACTTAAAATAAAAGTTAGAAAACTCTGAGTTAATATAAGTAAAACAATTGGAAAAGCAAAAGTCATTACAATTATCGGGGCTATTAAATTTCGCAATAAAGTCATAAATCCTAATTTTTTTAAATCATTTCGAGATACTGGTAAGGTTTGTAACCATTTGAAGGCATTACCTGACATTAAAGAACTAGTGGTAAACAACCCAAAAAGAAAGATATATAGGATCGATATTGTTAAAAATATCCACATAAAAAAGCTAAAGAGAAAGATTTGTCCTTCTATAGGGAATGAAGGATAAATACCCTCGGTAATTTCAAGATACAAAATGATTGAAAGAAGTGGCATGACCATCATAACTAAAGCAGAAACAAATTTTAAAACAATCGATTGATTTTTTATATATTTATTATTTCTCTCATACTTTTCAAGTACTTTAGCTTGATGAGCACCAGAAGAAGCAAACATAGAATCCATAATCAACTCGTAATTAGTGAATTTTGATAGTGAAAAACAGTTCAATTTCTTCTTATCTTTCATTTTAACTAGCCTCCTTGATTTTTTTCTTATATGACGCCCTTAACTTCTTAACAATTTCTTCTACGGAAGAATCCTGTTCAGTTAATCTAAGAAAAACTTCTTCCAAACTCGCACCCAATTTATCCGCTTGTTGTCTAAGCTCGTCTAGCGATCCAAGCCCTACTAACTTACCCCTGTTTATAATTGCTATACGATCGCACAAATCTTCTGCGATTTCCATGATATGGGTTGAAAACAGTACAGACCCTCCCTTTTCAATATGCATATCTAAGATCTCTTTTACTACCCTAACAGATTTGGCATCAAGTCCGGCTAATGGCTCGTCTAAAATTAAAAGCTCTGGTTCATGAAGTATAGAGGCAATAATTTGCATTTTTTGCTTGTTTCCGTGTGATAATGTGGCAATCAATTGTTCGTAATACTCTGTAGCGCCTAAGCTTTCTAAATACCCTTGTAGGCGCTCTGTGGTTTCCTCTGCTTCTAACTTACGAATAGAAGCTATAAAATTAAACAAATCTTTAGGCGTGAGCGATTTAAATATAAAGGGCTCTTCTGAAACATAGCCTATTTTCTCTTTCATTTGAACCTCTTCACGCTCAGGATTTAAACCAAAAATGCTGATGTTTCCTTCTAGTGGTTCAAGTAGGCCTAACAGAAGTTTAATTGTAGTTGTTTTCCCAGCTCCGTTTGGCCCTAAAAGGCCAAAAACCTCGCCCTTTTTTACATCAAAAGAGATACCATTAACAGCTTTAACTTCACCAAAAAACTTTTTTAAATCTCGAACAGAGAGCGCTATGTTATCTTCCATTTTTAATATTTCCTTAAGTTGATTATTTTAGTAATAATTTTATTTTTAACTTATCTTTTTTTAATATATTTTTTAATATATTACTATATTCCTTCTATATATAAATGTTATGAAACACTTTTTAGATTTATAAATTGACATTCTGACAGAGAGATAACATAGTATATATGAATATATTATAATATATAAAATAACAACTTTAAAAGATATGGGATGTTATTGCTAAAAATTAGGTTTGATAATTTATGATTTATTTTTCTTTTTGCTTAACAATTATAACGATTGATACGATGATGATAACAAATCCTATTAAATGAAAGATTGTAAATAGTTCTCCTAAAAATAGCGTAGCAAATATCGCAGTGATAATTGGTGTTGGCGAAAAAAGGATCGTTGCCTTCGAAACATCTAAATATGAGAGCGTTTTATACCAACAGTATAATCCAGCCCCATAAACGGCCCCCATTGAGATGTAATAGAATTGGTTGATGGGATCAAATAATAGGCTAATGTTCTCGAAAGGAAAGAATAAAAAATAAGTAGAAAATAAAATGATCCCACTTAAAATATTTCTAATAAAAACCATCTGAGTCGGAGTAACTTCATTTCGAGCAAAAACCGGCTTAGTAATTGAATGTCCAAACATCCATAAACAAGTAATAAATAACATAATCAACACACCACTCAAGATATCT
>DAOUUT010000119.1 GCA_030668025.1 Promethearchaeota archaeon | reverse complement strand
TTTGTTTGCCATCCAAAAAACACGGAAGTAAGGATAAAAATCTTTAACCCTGACGGCTCTCAAGCAGAAATGTGTGGCAATGGCGTTCGATGTTTTGCTAAATACATTTACGAGAACGACATTTATAAAAAAGACGAAATTGAAATTGAAACTCTCAAAGGAGTTGTAGCTGCAAAACTCAATGTAATTGATGGCAAAGTTAAATCCGTAAAAATCGATATGGGAGCTCCTATTTTAGATTGTGAGCAAATCCCAGTTGATTTAGAAGATCTTGTGAAGCAATGCGTTAATGAATCTATAATAGCTTTAGATAGAATCTTTAAATTCACAGCAGTTTCAATGGGCAACCCTCACGCTATTATATTTACAAGTGAGACATTAAGCGATGACGAGCTAAATAGATATGGAGCGTCTATAGGATCTAACGTGCTCTTTCCAAAAAAAACAAATGTAGAATTTGTAAAAGTTCTTTCTAAAGAGGAAGCGGTTCTAAGAGTTTTTGAAAGGGGTGTTGGTATTACTAATTCGTGTGGAACGGGTTCTTGCGCTGCTGTTGTAGCGGGAACTATTTTAGGATTATTTGAAGAAGATATTCCAATTACAATCCATAACGATGGGGGCGATTTGATAATTACTTATAATGGAAAAACGGTTTTTATGGAAGGCCCAGCAGAAAAAGTTTTTGAAGGGATAATAAGTAGAATTGAATTCTAATTATGAGTATTGTTGAAAAATTGTTTCAAAATTCAATAAGTATATGGAACTTTTTTGAATTTACTAAATAAAAAGAAACCTTAGAATTTATTTCAAATTTAGATTTCTACTTAATCATTTCATATTTATATTGAAAGATATTAGTTTTTAGATGTGTATTTGAATTGATTTAATTGAATTATCTCTATTTGTACGAGTTTAGTTGATCTGTTTAATATAATTTTGGATATAATAAAAAAAAGTGAGATTTAAAGTGCTTAAGTTTAAGATATAAAGAATTTGGATAAATTTTTAAACTCAGAGAGTATCCTCATATATATTTTAGGAATTATTAATCCCTTCTTAAGAATTTTCTTTTATAAACCTACGAATTATATGATAAGAAATGTCTACAAATAAGTGTAAAAATAAAGTATTTAAAGCAATCGATCTTTTTGCTGGAATTGGGGGGATAGGGTTAGGTTTTTCACAAGTTTTTAAAGAAAGAATTGATTTTGTCTTTGCGAATGAGATTAATGAATTTGCATGCAATACATATGAAGCTAATTTTGGAGAAAATCCCTACGGAGATATAACAAAAATCAATCCAGATGACATACCTGATTTTGATATTCTACTCGCAGGATTTCCATGTCAAGCCTTTTCAATTGCGGGTGAAAAGCGCGGTTTTGATGATATAAGGGGGACATTATTTTTCAATATTGCATCAATATTAAAGAAAAAGGACCCCGATGCATTTTTATTGGAAAATGTCAAACATTTGAAGCATCATTACAAAGGTAGGACATTTCAAGTGATTAAGGATGTTTTAACTGAAGATTTAGGATATCATATTCATGTTAAAGTATTAAATGCAAAAGATTTCGGAGTTCCACAAAATCGTGAAAGAGTATTTATTGTAGGGTTTAAAGAAAATATGCAGTTTGAATTCCCAACTCCTTTAAAAAATAATAAAAAAATAGACGATATTCTTGAAGCGGAAGTGAATGAAAAATATTATCTATCTCATGAATATTTAGAGGGACTCAAAAAACACCGCGCACGGCATGAAGCTAAAGGTAATGGATTTGGGTATGAAGTTATTCCCAGAGATGGAATTGCTAATGCTCTTGTATGCGGCGGAATGGGAAGAGAAAGAAATCTTGTAAGAGATGAGGTCCTACCGAATGCTTGGAAATGCCAAGGGGATGATATTCAGTTGCGAAATGAAGAAGGACTCCGAAAAATGACTCCGAGAGAATGGGCAAGATTACAGGGGTTTCCTGATTCCTTTAAATTTCCTGTTTCAATGACACAATCCTATAAACAACTAGGTAATTCTGTAGCGGTCCCAGTTATAAAGGCTGTTGCGGAAAAGATGAAAATTGCTTTAGAAAATAATATTATAGTTGAGGTTCTCGATTTAAAAAAAGAGGAAAAAGAATTATTAAACCTTCTAGAAAAAATGTATATTAGAGACGCATTCACCAAAACGGGTATAAAATTTATTAATTCTATTCAAAATTTTATTAAAAATCAATATTTACGTATCTCAAATTTTGATAAATTAATTCAAGTGATGGAACGATATGAAATTTCTAAAATAATTAATAAAAATCAGGTTAAATTTGCAATTAAGTTAATAAGTGCATCATCAAGGAGTGAATTTCTTAAAAATTTACGGGAAATCTTTAAGACTTCTGAAAATCAACTAACATTAACAAGTTTTAATTGAGTAAGTATCTTTTCGTATTCTGCTTAATTTACTATTTAATAAATCGAATTTGTAAATTTAATTTCAAGTATAGCGAATCATTTTCCAAATATAATTTCCCATAGTCATGCCTGCTACTACTCGGAGTTTCGAGTTTTGTATTCTTCACTAAATAATCCTGAAATTCATTTCGATTATAAATATGATAACATAAAACTTCCCCGTCTTCTCGGACGATAATAATTCCGCCCGTGGCGTCATAATGACCGTTCCATATTTTTGTAGGAGTCATTCCCAAAGCAATATCGGTAAGTAAATTCTTTATTTTATATTCATAAAACGGATGTATTTGCTCGAGATTGAAGCCACATGGATTATTCTTAATTAAGATTTTAATAAGATCTACCATGCTAGTCCCTTCCCCATTATAATAGCTTCTTAGAAGATCGCTCAAGATTTCTGGTAATTTTGAATCGATTAATTTTAAATTCAGTTCAAAAGTTTCATTATTAAGTTTAACATATTCAAATTTTCCGCCGAGTTCATGAATTTTTTTAATTCGCTTTTTTATTTTTCCATTTGACTTTATAGAGTTTATAGAATCCATTTCTTTAGTATCTAAGATGCTGATTTGGTATATAAAGTTCGTGGATTTACTGGCATTCAAAAGAGAAGACGCTCCGCCGAGCTGACTTTTTATACTAAATCCTAAAGTCGGTTGAAAACCTGTTCTTAAATCATGTACAACGAGCGTAATATCTCGCTTTTCTTGAGTATTTGCTTTTAAAGTCTGACAATTTATAGTTTTCATGAAATTTTGAATCCTTGGGACAGCAAAAGTTCTCGAACTTGCTTCATTTATCTCTTTTAGTAAAATTTTTGCTTTTTTGTGGAAAATTTCAACTGGAAATTCTTTAAAAGTTTCTTTAGTATCTGCATTCACAACTTTGATTTTAGAATTTCTATAATATTCCCACTTACCACTTATCTCGTCTCTAATTATCTTAATAATTGGATAGAATATATTTTTTATTTTTTGTAAATCCTTATCCGCCCCATATAATTCTCCAGCAGCTAATAATTTGAAAAAAACATAAATTTCACTCCATTCCCCCTTATTTCCTGTGAGTTCTTCATCACCCATTCTTTTAGCCTCTAAAGTGATTCTAATCTTTTAACTTTACTATAATTATTTCAATATGTTTCTTAAGTTAAATATCTTCAAAGACTTTTTGTTTCTATATTAATACCCAAATTTTATACTTATCGAGAAATACTTCTCATATAATAGTTAAATCAAATCTAAATTCAATAAAAACCAATACTACTATGGTTTCTGAGAAAAAGAAAAGCGAGTTTAGAACTCTTATACAAACCTGGGCAGAAAATAATTTAGTAGATTATCCTTGGCGTAAAAATCGAACCCCTTATCGTGTTCTAATAAGTGAAATTCTTTTAACCAGAACCAAAGCTGCGCAAGTTGCTCCAGTTTACGACATATTTATGGAAACATATCCCGATTTGGATGCTTTTATGAAAATGGATTTTTCTAAGGTTAAATCAATTATTAAATCATTAGGATTACTCTTTAGGGCAGAAATGCTAAAGGATATTTCAGTAAAACTAAAAAAAAATAATAATGGAAAGATCCCTGAAGATTTTTCCGAATTAAAATCATTGAAAGGTATAGGGGATTATGGAGTTAATGCGATTTTATGTTTCGGATTCGGAAATAAACGTCCTTTATTAGATTCAAACTTCATACGTATCTATAGTCGGGTTTTTGAAGTAAAACCCAAAACGAAGACGGCCAAGAGTGACAAATTTTTATGGGAGTTCTCAGAGGAATTGCTACCCGAAAAAAATTTTGTCATATTTAATTATGCAGTCTTAGATCTAGGGGGTTTAATTTGCTTACCACGAAAACCAAAATGTAAATTTTGTCCTCTAAGGTCTATTTGTCGATATTTTTTTTTAAAAAAATAAAATTCATATAATGGAAAAACGGTTTTTATGGAAGGTCCAGCAGAAAAAGTTTTTGAAGGGACAATAGGTAGAATTGAATTCTAACTACAAAAAAACAACATTTATTAAATTAGAGGTAATTCAAGGTTGAAATATACTGATTGGTTAACTAAAAAAGGTTTAGAATATCGTAACGATGTGTTATATTTTGCCGGTATGAATACTTTAGATATTGTTGAAGAATACGGTACCCCTATTTATGTAATTAACGAACAAATGATTCGTGAATGTTATCGAAGGTTAAAAAATGCAGTAAATTCTGAATACAAGAAAAATCAAATACACTTCGCTGTTAAGGCTAATTCTAATTTATCAATTTTAAAGATACTCAATTCCGAAGGAGCTTCTTTCGATTGTACATCACAAGGAGAGATATTTACTTGTTTCAAAGCAGGAATTACTCCAGAAAAAATAATATACACCGGAAATATGTTTACGGACGATGATTTTGAATTCGCAGTTAAAAACGATGTTTTAGTTAATTTAGACAGTTTAAGTCAATTAAAGCGTTTAGTTGATATTTATGAAAAGCTTGGAAAGGAAAAATCAACGATTTCTTTTAGGATAAATCCCGAATTTGGAGCTGGACATCACATTCATACCATTACTGCGGGTAAAGATATAAAATTTGGCATATTAGAAGAACAAACAATTGAAGCGTATAGAAAAGCAAAAGAATTTGGTTTTAAGAATTTTGGCATCCACCAACATATTGGTTCTGGAATAATTAACGCTTACGATTACGAGAAACCAACTGAAAAGTACTTTAATATAATTAAAACTTTGGCTAAAACGCTCGAAATTAAATTTGAATTTATCGACTTTGGAGGGGGGTTGGGGGTTCCTTATCAACCAGAAGAAGACCCTTTAGATTTGAACGTTTACAGCGAAATTGTTATAAAACCTTTTATAGAATTATTAAAATCAGGGGATATAGGCGAACCAGAGTTTAAAATTGAACCAGGACGATATTTATCTGCTGAGTCGAGTATTATATTAACGCAAATAAATACAATTAAAAACAATGGGCATAAGCTATTTGCTGGAGTAAATGCGGGGTTTAACACGTTATTAAGACCAATTTTATATAATTCATATCACCATATTATACCAAGCAATAAAAAAGGTAAAGAAAAAACGTTAACCTACGATATTGTGGGACCAATATGCGAATCTGGGGATGTTTTTGGTAAGAATAGGGAATTCCTAAAATTGTATGAGAAAGAATTTCTTGCAATACTCGATGTAGGGGCCTATGGCTTTACTATGAGCAGTACATATAATTCTAGACCAAGAACTGCTGAAATATTAATCAAAAATGGCTATATTCATAAAATTAGAGAAGCAGAAGCATATGAGGATTTATTAAATCACCAAATTATCCCCGATCATTTGAAATAAGAAATCGCAACAATTTTATTTCATATAAAAGAATAAAAATTTTAATGATTTATATTATCACGAGATAGAATTATAAAAAAGGAACGTTTAAGGACTGGATACCCTTTAGACCTTCTAAATGAAGAGTTGGCATTATGAAACTTGAGAATTCAGGTTAATGATAATACTGATCTGCTCTGAGAAATTTTTATAATTTTATCTTACTTTTTTAAGATGTAAAAAATAACATTTAATCTTCTTTTTTTTAGATATATAACTATTTAAAAGATAACATTTAGATATATTTTTAAGATCAAAGTAGTTTTAATATTTTAAATAAAATATTAGTGAATTATTATGGGATTTGAAAATTTATCAGAGATTGATAGAGTTAATGGTATTTTTACATTAATTTTTATAATTTTATCCATAATTATTGGCATAAGGATTTTGCTCAAGTATAAATCCTTGAAGAGAAAAGAATTAATCACTATTGGGTTAGCATGGATCTTCTTGACATCTGCATGGTGGGGGGGAAATGCAGCATTTCTTTCAATTGTTCTGTTTAATGAACCGCTAGATCCCTTTCTATTTTTATTATTGAGCAACGCTTTTATTCCCATTGCTTTGATTTGCTGGATTTACTCATTAGCACATATTTTTTATACAGAGAAAGAAAAAGTGATTACAATTTTCATTGTGATCATTTATTCGGTTTATGAAGTCTTAATTTTGGTCATGCTCTTAATTGATCCTAACTTAGTTGGAAATATTGTAGGTGATATTAATTCGGCACCTACTACTATCCCCCTAATCTTTCTAATTAGTGCGATTAGCACGGCATTACTCACTGGTTTACTTTTTTCAATTAAATCAATAAGAGTTGGTAATCCAGAAATCAAATTAAAAGGTAAAATATTACTAATTGGGTTCATTTCTTTCAGTTTCGCAGCTGTATTGGATGCAATAGTCCCTGATACTACAATTATTCTAATTGTAATACGATTAATTCTGATTTCAAGCGCAATTGAGTATTATCTAGGATTTTTCTTACCTAAAGCTTTGGTAAATAGAGCAAATAAAAATAAAAGCTAATAATTTTTTTTTTTATAATTATATAAATATAAAATCAAGATGAGCTCCTCTGGCGAAAATATTTCAAGATTTATGGATAATAACTGGTCATGGAATCGTTGTATTCAGTCGTGTTTTTAATCTGAATTTTGATGATCAATTATTTGGAGGCCTAATGATTGCTTTAAACTCTTTTGCAGAAAATCTCTCAGAGGGAGGTTTATCTAATTTTGAGTTGAGTGATAGGCGATTTGCAATAATGAAAACAAATGAACTCATTTTTGTAGCTAACTCCTCTTTAAGTGTTAAAGATAAAAAACTTAGAGAAGAAATAAAAAAAATCGCAGAAAAATTCTTTACCAAATATCCTGATATTATTAACGAGAACTGGGATCATGATATTAGCAGATTTTATAATTTTAAAAAAGAAATTGAGGATGCTTTGGAAAATCCCATGGAAAAATTCTGGAATGGATTTTGATGGTTTAAAATCTGCAGTTTTAAAAATTTTAAATAGAATTCGATACTCCCAATCCTATAAAAAACATTTAAATTTTAATTACGATTTGAGGTTAACACCATGGAAAAGATTTGGATAATTCATAATTCTCTGCATGGAAATTCTGAGAAGATTTCACAACAACTTGCTGAAGGTTTAAAAGATAGTTATGATGTAAGTGTAGATAGTATTAAAAACATATCACCTGAAGATATAGCTAAAGACGAGCCTTATGGTTTGATAATTGCTGTTCGAATCGTCGCTTTTTCGTCAGATAGAGAGATTCGAAAATTTACCAACGATTTAGATAAAGTCATAACTAAACCTATTTCGAAAGTCGCTTATTTTTCTACCCATGCGTTGGGTTGGAAAAAGTTCTTTATAAAAGGAATGAAAAAGACTCTTGGAAAAATTGGATGTGTTGAGGAGGTCTGTCCCGAATATCTTGAAGTAAAAATGCAAAAACCTGAAGGACCAGCTATAGAGGGTGCCGATGTGAAAATTGGAGAATTTATTTTAACATTAAAGGAATTTATGAAATAAAATAGCTAACATCAGTTTTATTACCTAGAGGCCCTCCACTAACAGTTAAATTTAAATTCTCTATTCTTATTTTTTAATTTTATGATATTAATTACTTTATAAAAAAATCAAAGATTAAGAACATCTTTCATTTCGAAAATTTTATTTTCTTTTTGAATCGCAATAAATTTTATTGCTCGTATTGCTCCCGTAGCAAAACAATTTCTATTTAATGCAGTATGCTTTAGTTCGATATATTCGCCAGAGCCAGCATATAATATTTTATGTTCTCCAACTACATCGCCAGCACGTATACAGTGAATCCCTATTTCATTTTTAGCGCCTTTTTCTCTTAATTCTTTACCCCTAGAGCGGCCATATTTAGTTATATCCTCCTTTTTTACTTCTAACGCTTCACATATGGTGTCAAGTATTTTAAGAGATGTCCCACTGAAGTTATCTTGTTTTCGATTATGATGGGTTTCAATAATCTCAATGTCCCAATCGTTTAAATATTCAGTTAAAATTGCGGCCATTTTGAATAGAATGTTTACGCCCGTTGCCATATTAGGCGAGATCACTGCTGGAGCCTTCTTTGCTTTTACAAGCCTCTCAAATTCATCGAGAAAATCTTGGGTCATTGCTGTTGTTCCAATTACGCATTTAATTCCGTTTTCAACGCAGATTATGCAATTTTTTTCTGTTGCTTTTGCAACAGTAAAATCTACAGCGACATCTGGTTTAGTTTCTTCTATAACTTTTTGAAGATAATTAACATCACTGATTTTGATTTTATCCCTATCTTTTACGGCTAGGAGTCCTCCTAATTCTTCGCCGATATTATTTACATCGCAAGCGGCAACTACTTCAATTTCATCGTCATTTAAAGCTAATTCACTAATGAGTTTTCCCATTATACCCGTAGGGCCTAAAATTAGTAATTTTATCATTATACTCTACCTTAAATCAAGCTTATCTAAATTAAATTTAAAGTCTTTAATACTATATTAATTTTTTCTTGATTTTCTACTAACGGAGGCGTTAATGGCAACCTCATCCTTTTATTCATTATTCCCATTAATTCTGCAGCGTATTTTACTGGACCGGGATTAGTTTCAATAAATAATACTTTGAAAAGATCATATAATTCGAGCTGTTTTTCTTTAGCTTTTTCCCAATTTCCTTTAAGTATTATGTTTGTGAATTCCACAAGTTTAGCGGGTATAATATTTGCCGCTACACTTACTACGCCTTTACCACCTAGAGCCATTAGGTGGAATGTCATTCCATCATCGCCACTAAGAACTATGAAATCTTCTGGTGTTGTTTTTATAATCTTGGTAATTTGATCAATATTTCCACTAGCACATTTAATTCCAACAATATTGTCTTTAGAGTAAGCTAATTTGGATACAGTTTCAGGTTCTAAATTTCGACCTGTGCGACCAGGTACGTTATATAATATTATCGGTAAAGACACAGAATCTGCTATTGCTGAGAAATGATCTATTAAAGAATGTTGCACTGGTTTATTATAATATGGAACTACTACTAAACATCCATCAACCCCTGCTTTTTCGGCGTATTGACAGAGTGATATTGATTCTTTAGTAGAATTACTTCCTGTCCCTGCTAATACAAAGGGGTCTTTTCCGCTTTTTTTTGCTTCATCAACCGTGATTTCTATAGTGTAATGGTGTTCCTTGTGAGACAGCGTTGCTGATTCGCCAGTAGTACCCATAGTTAAAGGTTGACAGCCGTTATCGATCTGAAATCTAATAAATTCGCGATATTTTTCTTCGTCTATAGAAAAATCCTCATTAAAGGGCGTTATCATCGCAGTAATTACATTTTGCAATTTATCGAGCTTATTCATGATAAATCATATCAATTTTTTTTTTTTTGTAATTGTAATATTTAACTTTTAAAACTATTTAAATAAAAAACATGATTAAAAAATAATTTGAGGTTTCATTTATAAGGATTATTGCTAAACACATCATAAACGTAGCTGTAAATCATTGTTGTCTTACTTTTTTTCCACTATAGAAGTGGTTTTAAGTATTAGAAAAAAATTAAATAGTAAGTTAATTATGACTTTGTCATAAAATCATAAATTTTATCGCAAATATGAAATTGGATTATTTAGATAAATTCTCTGGCACTCTATTAGGTGTAAGTATAGGAGATACGTTAGGCCGCCCCTTTGAAGGAATGCTTAGGGAAAGAATTTATTCTCATTTTAAAGATTTTAAAGAATTTATCGTAAACAAAAAGAAAATTTTTGGAACTTATACTGACGATACACAATTAACACTACACACAGCAGAAGCGCTTATTCAAGGATCAGGATTCAATATAAATAATTTTATTGGAGAATATATTAAATGGCTTAAAGATCCTCCAATAGGA
>DAOUUT010000199.1 GCA_030668025.1 Promethearchaeota archaeon | reverse complement strand
TTTGCAAGCAATAAATATTTCCATGCCAATCTTAAGTGGAGATGATTTCTTATGGTACTTTATTTTGGAAAGATTTGTGATGGTTAATCCAATTATTAATTATCTTACTGAAGTTATTAACGTACTTGAATGCGAAAATGTTAGCGTTCACGAAAATAAAATCACTTTTATGAGATTTGGAGAAAAAGCCTACATTATGGAATTTACTTATAATTCCCAGGGATCATTGGATACTGTTATTGTTAAAAATAATGACAATAACTTAATCTATAAAATTAACAGTACAAATCTGAAATTTGTGGTATATACCATCATTGGAATTTGCTCAGGCGCGATTTTAGGATTAATTGGTTTCAGCTTCTATAGAAAAAGAAAGTTAACTTCTTTTCTCAAATCCAATCTATATTGAATTTCCAAATGTTCAAATTGGCCATTACAAGTTCGAAAGTGTGAGATATGTTGTTTTATTTGGGAGATAAAATAAAAAAAATATAGAGGTGTTAGTATTGAATTAATTAAATTTTATAAACAAGTCATTATTTTACTCTTACTTTCTTACTCAATCTCTCTCTCTATTATCTCCCTCCCCCGTGATGCCCCCTCATAAAAAAGAAGGTGTGGAACAATTTCAAATTAAATCCCTGTAAATTATTTTAATAATTTTATAATTTTGTTTAGTCTTGTTTTTTATATATTTAAAAAAGTTCTTTTTTATTAATTGAGTTAAAATTAACTAGTAAAATTATGAAAGATAAAAGTAAATTAACGCTCTTAGGAGTTGTTTTAAGAGTTTTGTATGATCTATATAGAAAAAATACAATAAATTCTGAAAATAAATCCTATTTTGAATTTTTAGAAACTTGTGGAAAAGAGATAAGATATTCTCTTGAAGAAGATCCAGACTTTAAAAATATTTATCAAGGTTCAGATATCGTAAAGGCATTTGAAGAGTTAAACAATGTTTTGAAAAAAGTTTTATTTGATGATAAGAAATCTTTAGAAAATAAACACTAAGTTATTCTTAATAGAATTTTAAAGTAATCAATATTCAAAATGACTTTATTTACTACTTTTCATTTCTTTTTTACCTTTTTCTGTTAAATGTAAAAACGGAAAAAAATAATAATTAAATCGATCTTTACCTTTTTTAACTGATCCTGGCGCTAAAATCCCTTCCTCGACATATTTCCATATTTGTTCAACACATTAAATTATATTCAAATGTGATAATTCATCGTTTTTAGTAATATATCCCAATTCCCATGCTTTTCGACTGAGATAATTGTAAAAATTGGAACTCTCCGATAGACTGATGATTTCGTTTGCATCTTCGAATTTAATGATACATAATTTAACAACTTCCAACACTTCTTCCTTGGTTAAATATTTTTTTCTGACATTTGCATTAATATTCGATATTCTTTATTTTTTTTGAGCCTTCTAAACCACGCAAGAAGTGTATCATTACTTTTTGATCAATTACGTGCTTTACATGCAATAGCAGTCTTAACTCCCCCTTTACTTTTTGGTTTTATATGATCCTTTTCTGGATTCCATGTACTTCCACAATAAATGCAACTTTTTTTACCATTTTTTAAAATGCCTTAAAAATTAATATTTCTTTTTTTCTCCAAAAAAAAGGTCAAGACCTCTTGGATCAAAATCTTTAATTTCGAGAAGATAATTTCCTAATTCTTTTCTATTTTCGATAATTTCCCTAAAATAGTTCTTATGGAATCCTCCCATACCAAAAATATTTGAAACTCGTTTTACAATCTCAAAAATCTTTTCATAACTCTCTGCCTTCCATTTCGCATCAAATTCTTTTCCGTCTGTTGTTCTATATTTTTTAACTTCTTTAACCATATCTACTTCCTTTTTGCATTATTTAAGATTCTACTTCATGAAAAATTGTAACCATCATTATAAGTAACTAATTTTTGACTATTGATTTTGGTAATATTATAATCTTACCGACATAATTTAAATATTTGCAAATTAGAAAAAAAAGTCAACAGAAGCTAAAACCCCTAAATTATTCGCTAATATCTCTTTACTAATATTTGGAAGGGTTGCTATAGTTATTAAAAATTCTCCCGTACCTCTCTGTAAAAGGGCAATTCTAAGAAGCTAATTTTGAAAGTCGACGGAAATGATCTAATAAAGGTTCTAAATATCCCAGAATCATCACAGGTTGGGATGATTAAGGAATCATTAATAGAAAAAGTAAATAAAAGTGTTTTAAATAACATTAAAGAAGAGTTAATAGAATATCTTAAAAATATATTGAAGAACTTAGATAAAATTATAGATCCTTAAGAAAAAAAAGAAATAAAGAGAAGACTTGATTTAGAGAAAGAGGTTGGGTTTTAGGAACATTTTTGCTGAGATACCACCTGAAGAAGAAGTAGAATTATACTACTTAGAAGGAACGAAACATAAGCTCTTTAGTCTTATGAGTAGATCTATTTGTGAGTGCGCTCGTTGTTCAAATCAAGAGAATGATATGATATATATCGAAATTCACGATGAGTGGTATTGCACTGAATGTCATGAAAACGATCGCATCTGGTACCCCGCACATGGAAGTGCAGAAAATAGATGGCAAAATGATTATATCAATATGTACTATGAACAGAAAGAAAAATTTGATAAGAAGTACCTAAATAAAGGAAAAAAGAATTCTAAGAAATAGCTCTGCCAGATTGGCAAAGAGAGCTCTCCTTTAAACCCTCCTCCCGCGATGGCCGCCTTTACGTCTACAATGGTCATGAGATTTAGGGGTGACTTCTTCTATCCTCCCTACGCGTAGACCAGAACGGGCAAGTGCTCGTATGCATGCTTGAGCTCCAGGTCCGGGCGTTTGGCTTTTATTCCCCCCCGGCGCTCTTACTTTAATGTGAACGCCCAAAACGCCTTTATCTTTAAGATCGTTAGCCACGCGGAACCCGCACTGCATTGCCGCGTATGGATTCGATTCGTCGCGGGAAGCTTTAACCACCATACCGCCAGTACATTTTGCGAACGTTTCAGCCCCGCTAAGATCGGTGGCAGTAACAATAGTATTGTTGTAGCTGCTAAAGACGTGAACGATTGCCCACTTTAATTGTTCTTTTTTACTCATATTAATTATCTCATTAACTTTTTTCTTTAACTATTGATAGAGGGCTACTGGGAGCGTAGCTAATGAAATCTTCTTCCTCTTTTTTTACAATGTAAGAAGGGGCGTTTATTTTCTTTCCTATTACTTGAATGTGGCCGTGAACAATAAATTGTCTCGCTTGATAGATTGTTTTCGCAAACCCTTTATCAAAGACAATAGTTTGTAGTCTTCTTTTTAATAAGTCCTCTACAGTGAGCGATAATATATCTTCGAATCTTGCTTCTGGACCTACTACGCCGAGTCTGATTAACTTCTTACTTAACGTTTCTTGAACTTCTGCTGATCTTTCTTTTGATAATGATCTTGATTTTCGTGCTATACTTCTCCAATTACCTAGCGTGGTACGCATTTTCCAGAACTCTCGTTTATTTCTAAGTCCGTATTTTCCTAGAAATTCAAGTTCTTCAGCCAGCCTTTCTTTTTGAAAGGGATGTTTTGGTTTTTTAAATTTTTTTTTTAAGCGTCTAGGATCTCCGATTTTTTATCACCTTATTCTTTTTTTGCCCCTTTTACCCCTTTGAATCTTCTTCTCAATACGCCGACTACTAGTCCATGTCGTCCAGTGCTTTTAGTTTTTTGACCTCTTACTTTCAGTCCTTGGTGGTGTCGTACTCCTTTATAGCTTCTAATCCGCTTCATTCTATCTATATCGCGTCTTATTGATAATTCAAGCCTATTTCCAAAGATGTGTAAATTTTCTCCGGTAACTAGATCTTTTTTACGATTAACCATATACGCGGGGATACCATTTGTAATCGGATCTATAATAATTTCTTCAATTCTGTTTAAATCCTTTTCAGGGAGGGCTCCAATTCTTATATCAGGGTTTATACCTGCGACTACAATAATTGCTTGAGCGAATCTTCTTCCAATTCCCCTTATTTGAGTTAATCCTTGTTCAACTTTCGCGTTTCCATCGACTTGACTCCGAAGCTTGCGAAAGAATAATTTTTCCCGAAAGTTGGTAGGTCTTGTAGTTAAGCTCATTTTTACTCTAAATTATTACTTAATGATATAATTCTAAATATGAAATTTAATATTAATTTTATGGTTTATAAAGGAAGTAGGAATATTTGAGAAAAATTTTGAGAAATTCTAATATCTAATATCGAGGGTATCTTATATTCTCATTTTTCTTTTTATCGATATGTTTAGTACATTTGTTTCTTTTGGATTTAGCAATCTTTTCGAGAAGAGGTAATCCGGGTTTAACATCTTTAATCTTTTTGGACTCAATTAAATCGTTTTCGATTAGGCCGTTATATAAATCTTTCCCTATTTGGGTTCTTATAAGAACCGTATTCCAACCTGATGGGGACCCAATAGAACCAATAGAAATATCTGCTGCTTCTGAGGTCAGATCAAAGCATACTTCGCAATCATCTCGGGCTAGATGCCCAATCTCTTTAATAGGGACCGTTAATTCATCCCCAGAATTAGTATAAATAAAAAATTTCCCCTTATTTATATCGGTTTTTCTTACATCCTTTACGTTAACTTTTAAAACTTCGCAGATTTTTAAAAAGGATTCGTACGAGAAGGACTCCATACAGAAGATACCTATACGATATTTGATTTGATTTAACGCGGGTATATCGATATTATAAATTTTTGATTTTAATAGCCCTTGCATCATGCAAGGAACTCCAACAACTGCTAATTTGGTTTGATTGTTGTTTAAATCTTTTAACGCTCTCAAGGTTGGGTTATTTACGTATTTTGTTCCGGTTGTTAAAAGAATATCGTCTTTATTTTGTACTACTATCGGTTCAGGCCTCCACGGAGTTCCGCTCATTTTTGCACCTACTGCTAGATCGATTTGGTTTGAGTCAAAAAGGTAATGTAGGCAAGTACTGGTAATTCCACCATCCTGACATACTTTAGCAATACTTTTAATTTTAGTTCTTGCTGAATAAATTTCTATGTAATGTCCAATTACAGAAACGCTTTTAATTTCTGAAGAGTTTCCTTGAGTCATGTTCAAGATATCGACGGGTAAATACGTACGAGGGCATACAAAATAGCACATTCCGCATTTGATACATATGTCTTCGTCTAATTTACCAAAACCATTATAAATATTTAAACAATTTACAGGACAAACGCCGGCGCATAAACCGCATCCAGAACAGATATTTGACTCAAATACGGCGCTAACTGGTTCGTAAATCGATTTTACTTCTGAAGGGTTAACAAAACAGCTTTGAATATCGAAATCCTTAAAAACTGTAGTTTTAATCTCGTTATTATTCTCTTCTATTGTTTCAGTGATTTTATTGACTACTACAAGGTTTTCATTCTTCAATAATTCTAATAAACTAAGAGTTTTCCTGACATCTATGGAGTTTTTCTTGGAAAATTGTTTAATGGAATCAAAATTATTGGAATTGTGTTGATTTAAATAATTAAAAAGTCTATACTTCAAATGTTCTTCATCAAACATTTTGAACAACAATTTAGAGTATTGATCTTCGCTATAGATGCCTGCATTTAAGATTTCTTGCTTAGCATCAATTAACGAGCGGATCTTATATGAATCTAAGGTAACAGCTACATCTTTTAAGGTTTCCCATGAAAATTTAGACTCAGAGCCCATTTTTTTACTAATTTCTTTATAATTTATAATTTATATTAAATATTTTACATAATAATTCCGAAAACTCGATGCTGTGAGTTAGTTACCTCCTAACTCGTTTTTTTTTAGAAGGGTCATTCTATTTCGGATTAATTTTTTGTTTTGGTAGACGAGGAAGAGCTTCGATTTTTTTGGTGATGTCTTTTACTGAATTAAGGAAATTTTCAACTTCGGCAGCAGAGCAGAAATATTGTTGAATCCTATCTTCAGAAAGGCCTAAGTGTTTAAACAACATCTTTAAAAATTTTACGTGTTCGTATGTATTCATGTTTCCTTTTCCAAACTCACATTCACCTTCTTTTCAAGAAATAATAGCTACCCCATCGGCTCCGTTCAAAAAGCATTCCATTATTAAATGAATTCCAATTCTACCAGTACATCTAACTCTTATTAAATGGAAAGTGCTAGAATACGATTTTCTCGTAGTGCCTGTTAAATCTGCTACGGAATATCCTCATTTTTCACATCCAAAAGCAATAATATTTCTTTCTTTTACGCTATTTGACATTTATTTTCGCCTATAATCGCTTTAATTTTCAATTTTGGTTGATATTTTTTTCATAACTTCGATTTCACTGCTCGTGATTCCTTTAATTTCTGCCTCAAATTGCTTATCCCGGTAATATTTTAAATCAATAGCCCTTGCTGGACACGAGGAAACGCACACGCCACATCCTTTACATTTTAACTCGTCAACAACGGCAATGCCATCTTCGGCTACGATTATTGCTTGATATTCGCATAATTTTTCGCATCTATGACACCCCACACAGAGGAGTTCATCAACTTCAGCTATAATTAACTCTTGAACGATAGTATCGTGAGAAAGCAATGTAGCAGCTTTACTTGCAGCGGCTAATGCTGTAGAAACGGAATATGGGATGTTTTTTGGTCCCGCAGCACACCCACATATGTAAATTCCTAATCCTTTAGTTTCTTGAGGTTTTAAACACCCGTGAATTTCTGAAAGGAATCCATTGGGTCCTTTACTAAGTCCCATTACATTTATTATTTTATCTGTACCTTTTGAAGGTATCATCCCTGTTGAACACACTACTAAATCAAAATCCAAGTAAGAAACTTCTCCTTCTAACGAATTGTCGTAAAAAAGTCTCAT
>DAOUUT010000172.1 GCA_030668025.1 Promethearchaeota archaeon | reverse complement strand
TTTAAATGGTATCTTATGTCTGCCTCCCACGCTTTTATTTCGTTTCCCACTAAGATATTTTTTATGTTCGTTCCAGAACCTCCTATATCTATAGGCGTCTTGCCATATATCTTTGTTATAGTTATTTCTTTATCGCTAATCAGTTCAAAACGCTTTATTTCTTCGAACCTTTTAAATCCTTGGTAATCAACAAGTTTATTCGTTTTCCCTGTTTTTTCATCGTAATAAGTTAATTTTTTTAATTCTGAAATTGGTTCTTTGCTTAAGCAATAAGGCTCATGGTCGGTGGTATCTATCCATATTTTGATATCGTCGTTATCCAAATCGTAAAATTTACAGTAAGCTTTATTTTGACCTCCATCATAATCTACATCTAAAAGTAAACCTCTTTCTAAATTTTCGACGATGTCTCCCTTTTCAATTAAATATCTAAGGTACTTCGAACTTACAGATTCTCTATGAACCTTGTTTAGGGTAATATTCCCTTCTTTTAAACCGAAATTATGGCTTTTTGTTTTGAAAAAGAGTTTTTGTAGAACTTTCTTTGGCTCCGGTTCCGTTTTAGTTTGCTCCACCTCTATTACTTCTTTTTCTTTAGAATCATCTTGCTTTTTAATGTCATGTTCTATTTTACTCGGTTGAGGTTCTGTTTCCTCGACGAAAGAAAAAAGAGATTTTTGTTTGTCATCAATGGGCTTTTTTTGTCTTGGACTTGGCAATTTAACAACCAAAAAATAATTTAAATTAACGTTCTATTTAATACTAATAAATATTACAATATAGATTTTAATCTCACTTATTCTGAGTTTGATATTTTAAAAAAAAGCAAAAAGTCAATTCCTTACATCTATTTAATAAGCCTTTAAGCATAAGCTAATCAATTTAAAAAAACTAACATTATTAAAACAAATATCATATGATATATCACTAATTAAACAGAAAACGAGAAGCTTATAATGGAGAATGTAAAAGATATAGCTGATTTTGCTGTAAATTATGGAGTTTCCCATGGGGCCTCCTTTATCGAAGCAAGAATTGTTGATTCAAGAGATGAAAGTTATGCTACGAGAAATGGCGTTATACTTAGCGGGGGAATTACTAACTCAAGTGGGATAGCAATTCGAGTTCTTGCTAATGGAGGAATGGGTTTTTGTTCTACGGCAAATTTAACTAAAAACAATCTTGAAGATGTGATTGAAGAAGCGATAAAATTAGCTAAAGCTAGTGAAAGAAAAACACCCATAACATTTTCTGATGAGAAAGTTGTTCAAGCAAAATGGAAGACGCCTGTAAAAATTAAGTTTGAGGATATTTCAATTGAAGAAAAACAGAAATTTATGATTGATATTGATAAAATTTTGAATAAAGAATTTCGATTTAAATTACCTACTAGGACTTTTATATTGGACCTTTATTCCGATGAAAAATATATCGTTAATAGTGAAGGTTCAAAGGTTGAGTCTGAAAATTCAATAATCTCTACAATTTCTTTCAATACTGCTAAAGGGAAAGCGGGAGGAGAACAAAGAATGCTAAACTTAGGGGGGGCTAGCGGATGGGAATGGATTGAAGAAGAAAATGTGGTTGAAAATATTTTAGACGATAATAAAGGTTTAGTGAAAGCTGCTCGAAACGCAATTGAAACGGATTTAAGTGAGGTAGATATCGTTATTAGTGGTGAAGTTGCGGGAATAATGGCTCATGAAAATGTAGGTCATCCTAGTGAAGCAGATCGTATATTAGGGCGAGAAGGCGCGCAAGCAGGAGAATCCTTTTATTTGGACCTAATACAAAAAGGAAAGCTCGGTGATATTAAAATGGGGAGAGATGAAGTCACTATTATTGACGACCCAACTCGTCCTGGTAATTCTGGGTTTTATGTTTATGATGATGAGTGTGTGAAAGCCCGACCGCGTTATCTAATAAAAAAGGGGATGTTAAATGAATTGCTACTAAACCGTGAATATGCTAGTAGATATAACACAAAATCTAATGCTGCGGCACGGGCAATTAGCTATAAAAGAGAACCTATTATTCGTATGGCTAATACATATTTTGCTCCAGGGGATTTTACATTTGAAGAATTATTTGAAGATATTAAAACAGGAATTTACATGAAGAGTTTTACTGAATGGAATATCGATGACCGCCGTTTTCAAAGCAAATACGTTGGTCTTGAAGTATATTTAATTGAAAACGGGGAAATAACTGATACGATGATTCGTCGACCCATTCTTGAATTAACTACATTTGGTATTCTAGGTAATGTTGATGCTGTTTCTAAAGAGTTCAATTCGCCCCATGGATATTGTGGAAAAGGTGAACCGATGCAAGGAGTCCCTGTGTGGTTGGGAGGACCACATGTCCGATTGAGAAATATAAACTTAGGAGGTAAAAATAAATGAGTGAAAATGAAGACTTTCTTAAAGTCGCCATCGAAGTTGCCCAAAAAGAAAATATCGACGAGGTTATCGCTCGAAGAATTAAGGGAAAAACATACCAAATAAGGTTTTCAAATTCTTTGATAGATAATTCTAAGATATGGAGTAACGATATTTTAGAACTTTTTCTTGCTAAAGGAAAAAGAACAACACAATTCGATATAGAAGCTCCTACTCCAACGAAAATCAGAAATACTATTAAAAAAGCATCTAAATTTATTACGAAACTGCCAGAAAGTTTTCTTTACAATGGGATGGAAAGTAATTTACAAACATATAAAAAGTTAGATCAAATCTTTGACTCAAAAATAATGAACTTTTCAGAAAAAGCCCCAGAGCTTGTCAACGCAGCGATACAAACATCATTGGAAAGTGGGGCTAAAAAAGTTGCAGGAGTACTTTACTTTGGGTACTCTAAAACAGAATTAATGACTAGTTATGGAAATAAAGGCTCTTACGATGGTTCATACTACCGATTTACAATCCGATCCTTTGTTGATGCCGAAAGCAGTGGACAAGGAATTGTTTGTAGTAGAAATCTTTCTGGAGTTGAAAATAAATTTATTCAAGCTGGCGTTAAAGCTGGTGAGATAGCTAAAATGGCAGTAGGGGGTACGCAAGGCCACCCAGGAAAATATGACGTCATAATGAGCCCTACTGTTGCTGCTAATGTTTTAGGTCAAGTTTTTGATGGTGTAAATCCCCTTAAAATAATGATTGGTATGAGCCCTCTTAAAAACAAACATATTGGAAAAGAAATTGCGTCTGAAGATTTTACAGTAGTAGATAATGCTCTACTTGATAATGGATTGGGAAGCCGTCCTTTTGATGTAGAGGGCACTCCTACGGGTAAAACTCCAATTTTTACAAATGGGATTCTTCAAGGATTACTTCACAACACTTCAACAAGTAAGATGGAACAAGTAGAAAATACTGGTAGTTCAATATTTTTCGACTTCGGGATTGGTTCTAAATTCCTAGCACCTGGCCCCTCTAATATAGTTATCAGCAGAGGAAATTATACTTTAGAAGAGATTATTGCCGAATGTAAAAAACCTACGATTTATTTAACTTCTAATTGGTATACTCGTTTCACAAATATGATGGATGGTTTATTTTCAACGATACCTAGAGATGGCATGTTTCTTATTGAAAACGGTGAAATTAAAAAACCAGTAAGAAAACTTCGTTTATCTGATAATCTACTGAGAATTTGTTCAAATATCTCAGCAATAGGTAAGGATGTTCAACAAATTTATTGGTGGGAAGTAGAAACACCGACATTCTCACCAACTATAAAAGTAGATAATTGTACCATTACTGCAGCGACACAGTAAGCAAACCTTTCTATATTGCTTAAATTAATGGTTCCTTCTGTTTTCTTTAATAATTTTCTTAATCGATCCTAAAAGGAGCTGTTTTTCTGCAATAAAGAAGTGTAATTTGCTCTTTTCAGGATGCGCGTTGTAAATAAATTCAGCTAATTCTTTAATTTCATCTTTAGTGGGTGTTAGTAGTTCCCCATTAACATTTTCATTTAACAATAGCACTAAATTATCTGTTTCAAGTGGTTTAATATCGTAACCATTCTTCACATTTTTATTAATCTTTACACATAATTCTGCTAGGAACCAAACGGATTTGTCGTAATTTTCTCCCGCTTTATACCGTTGATAGGCTAAAATTTCTACATCCTCTTTAGTAAACAATCTAAAATACAACTCCTTTTCAATAATATAGAAGCTTAATAATCTAATTAATGAAAAAGTAAAGTTTACATTTAACATTTTGTGTTGCCATTTTCAACTGTTAAAACAGCAAAATTAGTATTGATTTATAAAAGACTTCAAGGGAATCATTTGAAATGATAAGATTTTAATAATTAAAACATGAAATATTATGTTTTATTATTTTGTTTTACTTTAATTGAACAATCGTTATCATTGGCATAGTCAGTATTAAAATTAGTATTGAAATTTTTTGATTGGCACTTAGGGCAAATAATCTTTCCATTATATTGTCCTTCTCCCGCAAATTTAAAGGAAGTTGGTGTACCACAAAAAATGCATTTTTCCATAGTAATTGACTGATTTCATAATCATAAAATTAATAATTAATTCGTTTTTAATATATATCAACTAATATACTAATTAAAATTAATAGGCCTCCATGGCTTAGTTCGTAGAGCAGCTGACTTGTACAACTTATTCAAGTTTCAAGACATCAGCAGGTCGGGGGTTCAAGTCCCCCTGGAGGCTTATTAACTTTTGATTATTTTTGCTATTTCTAATTAAAAGGATTTAAAAAAAAAAGATAAAGATTTAAGATTTATTCTTATTGTATATCGAACTTAGTTTCTTACCTCGTAATCTAAAGGATCGATTTTTCTAAAAATTAAGTAGCTTGCCAACAAACTTACAGAGCAGAAAGCAGAAACGAAGAAAAAGATCAAATAGAAGCTATCTGTAAACAATGCGAAAAGAGTAAATAGACCTGCACCTACAATTGTACCTACATTTTGACCCAAATTTGCTAGTGAAACTAAAGTTGCAAAAAATGTACTTTTAAGTTTAGGATAGTAATTTTTTGATAAATCTCCGCGTACTGTTTGATTTACGACTGTTAATGCGTTTTGGACAGCGCCTAGAATTAGCAGAAAGATCATCCCAAATATTAATGGCGCAATTTCACCAGTTAAAAATGCAAAGGGTACGACTAATATTAGAAATATTGGGATATATGTTAAGTAGATATAAGTAAGAGGCTTTTTGCGGCTTCGATCACCAAATTTGCCTGCAATAAGAGAGCCAATAACTATGCCTACGCCATTAACAAGATAAAATATCGAACTCCACCCTTGGAGATTAACAGCCCCTCCTTCAGTAATCGTTAACAATGTAGCACTGACATCAATAATACCCATGGAAATTAAAACAAGGTACATAAAGAAATTTAAAATCATAACTACAGGAATTCCTGCCAAAAAAGTATATAAAAAGACTTTCCAATTTCGCTTTTTCGTAACAATTGTTAATAATTCCTGTCCAAATTCCTTCGATGTCATCTTATCAAGAGGAGGTTCTTTTACAAGGTAGGGAATGATGCTAGCAATTATCACTAAAATTCCCGTTACTATAAATAATACCGGTACTATATCTAATAATAGAAATAGATAGCCCAAACCCATTCCTCCTGCGCCATAGCCTAAAAACATTACAGTCCAAGTATATCCTTGAACCCGTGCTAACTTTTCTTTAGGCACACAATCTAAAATTAATCCGTCTAAAGCTGTATCTGCAAATGCCATTCCGACTTGCGTCATAAAGTAATAAATTGCCACCCAAAGATAAATCTCATTAACGGGTAGATAAAATGCCATCATTAGCCACCAAACTCCTCCAAAAATACCGAAACTAAATATCCAAGGGAATCGTTGGCCATATTTTTTAGAGCCCCATCTATCGTTGAATAATCCCACAATCATTTTAATTGCCCAAGGTAAGTTTCCTATTGAATATATAACTAGCCATATAGCAATATCATACGACCCACCTAACAAATGGGCTAAATATTGAGGAAAGAATAGAAATGGGATTCCTTGAGAAAAACCTTCGCAGAGATAAAAGAAGACAAAAATGTACGTGTATTTTTTATTATATTTAACTTCTGAATTCATAAAAAATCTTTTGTTTTATTTCTATTTAAATGTTTAGAGTATAAAAAGGAGTTTTATAAGAATTAGTGTTACGTACTTGAAAGGTATTTAAACAAAATAAATTCACAAAATAAATATTATTAAAATGTTTTTTAAAAACTATTAAATTAAAGGTTTGTTGAAATTGAAAGACGACTTAATCAAAAGGGTTCTTAAAGTAAAGGATAACACCCGTGTAAAAGTACGTTTTAACGATACAGATGCGATGGGAATTGTTCATTTTAAAAATTATATGGTTTATTTTGACGATGGGTTTGTTAGTTTTATGAATAGCCTTTTATCTCCAAAAAGAATAGAGGATACTGTCCATGAAGGGACTGTATTTGGTGTTAAAAAAGTGGAGATAACCTACCAAGGTTCAGCTAAGTTTGGAGATTATGTTATAGTCGAAACTCAGATAAAAAAAATAGGAACTTCGTCTATTACATTTCAACACGAAATTTTCAGAGAATCAGATAAAACTCTAATAGCTAGTGTAGAATGCGTGAGGTTAGCAATGGAACTTAAAACAAATAGATTGCTCAATGTCATTGATTTTCTTGCTAAATATTTATGATTTCCATCAATTATTCTGTAAATTTAAATTGTATAGAAAAAGTGTTAAGATGTTGAAATTTTAGGAGCAGGAATAAACACTTTCCTAAGTCCTGTCCGTTGCAGTTTTATAGCATCTTCGGGACATTTATTAGCGCACACTCCACAACCAATACATCTTTCTTCGTTAACGATAGCAGTAGCTTCTTCTAAATCAATTGCATCCATTGGACATAATTCTACACATGTTCCGCATCCAACGCAATCGACTTCACTGACATGTGCGATATATGAAGTATAAGTATGAGTAGGAGAAGAGCCACTATAAAATGCTTGAAGGTTCTGGCAGCAACAAGTGCAACAATTGCAAATTGCGAGTTCTTCCATAAATGGATCTCCTTTTACATGAAAAGTTTTATGAATTAACCCTAAATCTTCTGCTTCCTTTAATATCTTTAAAGCTTCTTCCTTAGAGATTTTCTTTGCAAAACTTTGATCGATTGCAAATTTAGCAGTTCTGCCAAAACTTAAACAGTTCTGCCTCGGAGCATTAATTTTGCAAGGATCTTCTAGTAAATCTTTAAAGTGCCTGCAATAACAATGTGAAACGCCAATAATATCGAATTTTTCTATGATTTTTCTTACTTCTTCTTCAGGTAATGTTAATTCTTCGTGTGGTTCTATTTGTTGTTCAATAGGGACCACTCTATCGATAGGAGGCGCGTTTTTAAACGCGTTCATTACAAGATCATAGTTTTTTCGAGTTATTTTTGCTTCATCTTGAAACAACTGTTCCCATAATTTCGCCAATTTCTTTTGTTTTGCTCCCGTTTCACCTCGCATGAGAGTAAATTCCAATAATCCCGGTAGAAAAGCTACTAAACGATAAACGATCACACCAGTAGTCCTACTGGGTATAGCCGTTATCAATCCGATGTGCATTAACTCGTTGAGCATTTTGTTTAATGATGCGTCATCTAAATCGAATTTAGATTTAATTTGGTCCCGATTAAGAGATTTTCGAAACTTTAAAAGAAATTTTAATTGCGCTTCGTTTATCAATGTCTTTAACAATTCGATAAGGGTGTCATTAATGGGTATAGGTGGACCTCCTGCTTTTAAAATATTTCTTGCAAGTTGTTGCCATAATTTATCAGTCATCTAATATTCCTCATTTTAAGTTGTTTTAATCCTTGGAGGTGGAACAAAAACTTCCCTATTCCCAGTTCTTTCTAATTCCATCGCGTCTTCA
>DAOUUT010000228.1 GCA_030668025.1 Promethearchaeota archaeon | reverse complement strand
CAAGTAGGTTATTTTCGTGGAAAGTCTGGAAACAAATTAGGAGAATATCTAAATATGGAAAGGGATTCCCCATGGGAAATGTATTTGGATTTTGTACTCAATATAACGGAAGAAGTATAGTTGCATTTGGAAGTTTGTGGCATGAATACGAAGATATTTTAAAGAAATATGAGAATTGCGATGTATTTATCGCCCCTCTCGCAGGGAATAGCAAAAAAAACATTGCCAAGAAAGGAGGAAAAATGGTTGACATACTTAAACCCAAAATAGTTATCCCAGTTCATTGGGACAATTTTTTCCCTCCAATCAGCCGAACAGAAGATTTAAGCCCATTTTTTAAATATATGGAAATAAATCATCCAAACATTAAAATTATTGTTCCTGAAATTGATAACGAGATTAAAATAGATTTAAAGTAATTATAATTCTAAAATTTCTGATATTTTTTTTCCTTCTTCAAAAATTTCATTGGCTTTTTCCATAATATCGGGAATATTTATTTGTTGCGGACATTTGTCAATACATTCCCCGCATTTTGTGCATAAACAAGCAGCTCCCTCGAATTCTTCACCTTCAGATTTTCTTTTTTCAATATCCTCTTGTGTTTTTGACATCCTATTATAGAAAAAAGAAACTCTAGGTAAACCTCTTTCCCCCCAATATGCGAGATCATTTATAATTCTAAGGATAAATGGAATTGAAACACCATTGGGACATGGCATACAATATCTACAGCTCGTGCAGGGTACCACTAAATATTTACTATACGCTTTTCGCAATTCAGAGATTGTTAGCAACTCGTCCTCTGATAAAGTATTAACACCTGAATTATTTGCAGATTCTAGATTCCCCTCAACATGCTGCATAGTACTCATCCCGCTTAATACAACTGCAACTTCTGGGTGATTCCATACAAACTGTAGGGCCCAATCGGGCATGCTCCTCTTTATCTTTGAATTATCAAGAACCATCTTAATTTCTGGCTTTGAATCTAATTTTTGCTCTGGAATTGCTAATTTCCCACCTCGGATTGGCTCCATAATGATTACTGCGATATTTTTACTACCAGCATATTTTAATCCTTCAGTACCAGCTTGGTAATTGATATCAAGATAATTAAACTGTATTTGACAACAATCCCAGTGATAATAATCAACTATTTGTTTAAAAATTTCAATATTATCGTGAAACGAGAATCCTATATATTTAAATAGCCCTTTAGCTTTAGCCTGCTCCATTTTTTCGATTAAATTAAGGCTTTTAATCTTTTCTAACCGTTGTTTGGTTAGCCCGTGGAACAAGTAGATATCGGGATTAGTTTGTAATCTTTCAATTTGTTGATTGAGAAATAAGTCAAAATCCTCTGTTTTCTTAACCATCCACATTGGTAATTTCGTAGCAAGGTGAACTTTTTCGCGATAACCGTCTTTTAACGCTTTTCCTACAAGCACTTCACTTTCACCATCGTGGTAGGGATAAGCAGTGTCAATGTAATTTACGCCATTATCAATTGCATAACGAATCATCTTAATTGCTTCGTCTTCATCAATTTTGGACTTCAATTCTTGCGTTTCTTCATCCTTCACCTGATTAACTGGCAATCGCATAGCCCCAAAGCCTAAAACAGACACCTCCCAACCCAGAGAACCCATTTTTCTATACTTCATAATAACCTTAACGAATATTCCTTTTATTAGTAGGTTGGTTAAGAAATATTAATTTTTCGTTTAAATTACATAATAACCCAGAACAAGGTTCTTTTCAAGAAATCAACTAATAATTTTTAAATTAAAAAGTAAAAAAAAAAATAATTATTTGATTTGCATTAAATTTAATCTCTAAAACCGTAATAAACGTTGATAAGAAGCAACAAAGCCTCCCTCAGTGAAAATGTAAACAAAGTTAAAATTTGGAAAGTATAATCCAAATTGAATGTAAAAAGCAATAAGGAAGTAATAACAGTTGATAAAGTTAATAGTGAAAGAAAATTCCTACTCTTTTGTTTCAACCAAGTTGGCTCTTGGTTAATGAGTTTTTCAATTATTTCGTATTTTGAAATAGATTGATAATTCTCTATTTCTACTATTTGTTTTTTAAGTCGCTTTTTCTCTCTGGATACACTAATATTTCTAAAAAATGCTCCCACAATATAGGAACTAATTATTATTAAAATATCAAGCAAAGTATTGGTTGATTCAAAGCTAACATTAGGACCAAAATGATTAATGAGGATAATTGCTGATAAAATAACTACTAACGAGATCCTAACCGTAAATTTCGGTAAATATAGAGGGTATTTTGGAAGTTCTTCTTCATTATCAATTAATTCTGGGTTTTTTACGTACTTAACAATGCGCTTCAGCTTTTCTTTTCCACTTTTTCTTGTCTGAAAATAAAAAGCCATTAAAATAAAAATTGCGTTTGTTATCATACCGGGAATCTCTTGACCTAAAAGCAAATAATTGAAAGGAATAGTGACAATTAATAACGTGTTTAGAGCTCTGATTGTTCCGCGTGGCATACCAAGAGGTTCTCCTTTAATCTTACCATCTTTACCACTTCGTTTGATAATCACCCAAATAATTTAGATTATGCCTAAAATCCAAGTAATCATAATAAGAATAAATAATTTCGATTGAATAAAATTCTATTTTTAATTACTTTTTTTTTATGAATTTTTGACTATTTAATAAATTGAAAAACTCTTAAAATTTAACCATTAGAAAGACTCTACTGCTTATTTTTTAAAATCGAAAGCTTTAAATAGGTCAATTAATACATATTAATTAAGTATTGTCAATTAGTGGTTGACAAAAAAGAATTGATGACAAAACTTATGATGAAAAAAATGGTATTTGAAAATTATTACGATGACTATTTTAACGCGCGAAGGTCGTTAGAGGACCCTCATAGCAAAATTTCGATTTCAAAAGAGAGGTATAAAAAACTTATGGAGATAGCAGAAAAATACGAAATGTTACTAAGAAAATTTGATCAGGTAGATGCGAAAAAAACGGAGTTACATAAACAGATTGAAACCTTAAAAGATGATGGAAGGCAATTAAAGGATTTAGAAGAGAAAACTGAGAAATACTTAAATTCATTAATACGAGTTCAAGCAGATTTTGAGAATTATAAAAAAGCGAATTATCGAGAGAACGAACGGTATAGGCTTCGAGTAAAAGAAAAAATGTTGAAAAAGTTAATTAAACATTACGAAGATTTACATAGGGCGTTGAAAGTATTGGAATCGTTAAAAAAGGGAGAATCAATAAAAAAAGGGTTTAAAATGATTGTTGAAAATTTTGAAAGATTTTTAGAAGATGAAGGGGTGAAACCTATGCACTCAGAGGGGGAGAAATTTGACCCTTACAAACACGAAGCCCTATTAGTGGAAGAGAACGAAAAACTCCCTGAAAATACTATTTTAGAAGAGTTAGATAAAGGTTATTATTTAAATAACAAGGTATTGAAACCCGCTGGGGTTAAAATATCAAAATCAAAATTATAAAATTAAAAAAAAATTAAAAAAAAGATGTGAAAAAAAAATGGTAAAAATAATTGGTATAGATTTAGGAACTTCCAATTCAGCAGCTGCCGTATTAGTTGGTGGCAAGCCCACAATTATCCCTAGTGCAGAAGGGAATACATTAGGGGGAAAAGCTTTTCCTTCGGTGGTTGCATTTACGAAGGATGAACAAAGACTAGTAGGAGAACCAGCGAGAAGACAAGCAATTTCAAATCCAGATCGCACGATTACTGCGATAAAACGAAAAATGGGAACTTCTTTCAAGGTGAACATCGACGGTAAAGATTATAAGCCACAAGAAATTTCGGCAATGATCTTAAGAAAAATCAAGGAAGACGCAAGCGCTTACTTAGGAGAGGAAGTAACAGAAGTGATCATTACAGTACCAGCATATTTTAACGATAATCAAAGACAAGCTACGAAAGATGCGGGAAAGATCGCGGGATTGAATGTAAAACGATTAATTAACGAACCTACTGCTGCAGCCCTAGCTTATGGACTAGATAAAAAGGGAGCCAGTTTGAAAATAGCGGTATTAGATCTTGGTGGTGGTACATTTGATGTTACGGTAATGGAAATGGATAACCAAGTCTTTGAGGTAATTTCAACAGCGGGAGATACTCAATTAGGCGGTACGGATATGGATAGAATACTTGTAAATTATGTTATCGAAGAATTTAGGAAGAATGAGGGAGTAGATTTAAAGAATGATTCTATGGCGATGCAGAGAGTAAAAGAAGCTGTTGAAAAAGCTAAAATTGAATTATCAACTTCAATTTCGACAGATATTAATTTACCATACATTACAGCAACAGATTCCGGTCCAAAACACCTTACTATGAATATTACAAGAGCTAAATTAGAACAGTTGATACAACCGATTTTAAAGAGGTTAGAAGCTCCTATAATTAATGCCTTAAAAGACGCAAAGTTAAGCAAAGGGGAAGTTGACAAAGTTATATTAGTTGGTGGACCAACAAGAATGCCTAGCGTTCAGAAGATATTCGAAGACTTTTTAGGGAAAAAACCAGAAAGGAGTATAGATCCTATGGAATGCGTTGCGATGGGTGCTGCGGTTCAAGGTGGTGTTTTAACGGGAGAAGTAGAAGACCTGTTGTTATTAGATGTCACTCCATTATCATTAGGACTTGAGACCTTGGGAGGCGTATTTACAAAGCTAATAGAACGAAATTCAACGATTCCAACTGAAAAAAAACAAATCTTTAGCACTGCTGCTGATAATCAACCGGCTGTAGAAATTCATGTATTACAAGGAGAGCGCCCAAAAGCTGTTGATAACATAACTTTAGGAAAGTTTCATTTGACAGGAATTCCACCAGCACCTAGAGGATTACCTCAAATTGAAGTAACTTTTAATATCGACCAAAACGGCATTATAAGTGTTTCTGCAGAAGATAAAGGAACCGGTAAAAATCAATCAATAACGATCACTGCATCGAATAAGATGGATGAAAACGAAATCGCACAGAAAGTAAGAGAAGCTGAAAGACATTCTGAAGAGGATAAAAAATTCAAAGAATTAATTGAAGCAAAGAATCATGCTGAGGCATTAATCTATCAAACGGAGAAATTGTTAAAAGAAAACGAAGCGATAATAGGAGATTTGAAATCGAATATTCTTGAAAAAATATCTGATCTAAAGAGTGCGATGGAATCTGAAGACGTTGTTAAGATAAAAAGCTCAACGGAAGTCCTACAAAATTCTTTACACGAAGTTTCATCTCGAATGTATGGACAGCAGCAAGATTCATCTCAGGGTGCATATCAAGGGACTCCACCTGGAGGTATGGGTGGCACACCATATGAAGGTAAAACTCAAGACGAAGTAGAACAAGAACAATTCCGTAAAGCTAGTGGGCAAGACGAAGGCGTAGTTGATGCTGAATATGAGTAAGTTTAAATAAAGATTTTTTTATTTATTTATTTTTATTATATTTTTTATTATTTTTAAATTAAGAAGAGGTTGAAAAATTTGGCAAAAGATTATTATAAAATATTAGGATTACAGAAAAACGCTTCGAAAGAAGAAATAAAAAGAGCGTTTCGAAAATTAGCCCGAAAGTATCATCCAGATGTGAATCCCGATGAGGAAAAATCAGGAGAAAAATTCAAAGAGATCAATGAAGCTTATGGCTTATTAAGTGACGATAAAAAACGAGAGATGTACGATAAGTTTGGAGTTGTAGAAGGAGATTCGTCTACATATCAACAAGGTAGGGGGGCACCTGGAGGTAGAAGGGCGTATCGAAGCCCAGATGGAACTTATTATTATTCAACCTCTGGTTCACCAGGAAATTTTGATTTTAACGAGATATTCGGCAATGCTGGAAGTTCTCGAAGAAGACAAACATCAGGAGGTAATGATTTTTTTAACGATTTAGGAGATATTTTTGATGTTTTCTCTAATATGGGAGGGAGCACGAGGGCAAGATCTACTAGTTCAAGAAATATCCCTAGAGAAGGCGATGACTTACGATATGACATGGAAATTAAATTTATGGACGCATTTTTTGGAGGAAAGAGAAAGGTTCAATACAAAGACCCTATTACAGGAGCAAATAAAATGTTAACAATTACAATTCCTCGAGGCGTTAGGGATGAACAAAAATTGCGCCT
>DAOUUT010000290.1 GCA_030668025.1 Promethearchaeota archaeon | reverse complement strand
GTTTCTATGGAATATCCCGCATTTAATTTAACTCCGTCGAACTTCTCTCGCAACCTAAAATAATTGGTTGTCTTACCTGACTCCCCAGGACCCCAGTACACGATTTTGAACTGAAGCACCTCTTTTAACACGTTAAAACCCGATTCACTTTTGATTTCTGCTTTCTTTTTCTCATCTTTCTCGGAATCTACGATCATTTTTCACGCTACTCCTTTAATTATGATTAAGCGGATTGAAACACTTTCTTTTTTAATTCTCTAAGGTATTCTTTTAACTCTAGTTCGCTCATTTGTAGTTTGGTCATAATAGCTTGATTTTTAGTAATAGCTTCTTTAATTTTATGCGAGAATTTTCTCATTTGTAATATAAGTACGCCAATATTTACCATGTTATCGACTAAAAGAACTACTAGAATCTCTCGCTTTCCTTTTTTATGAAGAAATACATCACCAATTGATTTAACATAAAGCTGTAAATCTTTATAGATTAGTGTAGCTCTTATTAATGAATCTGTTTCAAAAAAATCTTGAGCTTGGCGAGCAACCCCAAATAAAGCAGCTCCGATCGAACTTAAGTCCCAATAATTCAACTTACGGTCAAATCTAGAATCAATTGCGATGATCTTTGCATCTTGATCAATAGCAATAAGCCCGTAAATATATCCTCTTCTAGTTAGCATACCATAGCTATAACGAATTTCGTCCAAAACATTAGTTATATCGTTATCATATAACGCTTTGGGTACAAATAAAGTCATTTTCTTCTCTAACACCTAATTTTTTATTGATAGAAATGAAATAATCTTGGATAATTTAAAGGAAAAAATCTAAAAAAAAATTATTGGGTTTAAAAACATAATTGTCGATTATTTGGTAACCCTATTGATTAACATTATGATCGAATCGAAGAAAAAGGAATCTGAATCGTTTGAACACATCAAAATAAAGGATTTTTTTTACGATAACCTCCCACTTGGAAACAACATAAAAACTATTAAACTAGAATATTCGATTGGCAATCGAATAGCCGATGTATATTGCAAGCTAGAGAATGGAAAAGAAGTGGTAATTGAAATTCAGCATTCAATGATTCTTTCCAAGGATTTACTACAACGCACTAAGGAATACAACGAATATAATTGCTATGTTTTATGGGTTTTTAACGGGAGTTCTTTTGAGAGATTACCTAAGATCGAAGATAAAATCCGCATTTTAGGTTTTGAAAAAAGTTCTCACATATTGTATCGCGGGCGCGTTTATTACATCAACATGACAAAAACTGGAATCCATAGCCCTGTTTATCCTCTATATTTTGCTAATTATTTCGAACGTAAAATTTCTGATTATGGATTTAACTATTACAAAAAGTCCAAAACTAAAAACAGCGTAGTTCCAAGCGAAATTCCATCTCTTAAGCTAAAACTTTTTAAAAACAAGGGATATAAATTAGCAAGCTTTCTCGACCATAATATTCGGAAGACTTGTACCGAATCTTTACGCCAATTCTTGACAGATTACGAAAATGTTGAAGAAAAAGTTAAAAATATCAAAAAAATAAAGTCTCATCAAAAAAAATTATTCATAATCATTGCTATGTTCGGGCAACAATTTGGATTATATCTACTCTTTGACGTGTTAAGACGCCTTAAAGTAGTTGGTAGAGAAGACTTTCATTACATGAAAGTAAGTTATATTTATTTGATGAAATCATAAAATTGAGATAAAGATTAATAGTTATAAAATTCTAAAAGAAGAGTTTTTAGTAAATATTAGTTCTTTTTCATCTATGTAGGTATTTTGTTTAACAGCGAGATTCGTAATCTCAATAAAGTCTCCGTTGCTTAAAACTTTTAAGCATTCGATAGCGTTCATTCCCCAGATTATTAATCGAATCTCCTTAGATTCGTCGCTAAGTATTACTTTAAGTAAAAACGCTTTTTCGCCTGTTTTTGTGTTGACTTCTTTAAATTCTTCGATCTGAATTAATCCTTGGACTTTTTTTATGTAATTATATCGCTCTATTAAATCCTTTATTTTCGAAGTAGGTTTCTGCAGTGAATCGATTTGACTTTGATCGTATTCAAGATTATTTAATCTCTTCTTCATGTTTTTACTTACATTATCAGGAGAAAGTACGATTCTACCTTTTCTTCCTAAATGTACTTCAAGGCTGCTATCTCTACCCTTCCTACAATACCCTCCAATTATACGAATTAATTCGTTTTTTCTGAAGAATTTATTTTTGGTGATACTAACTTTATCGTCCCATAAAATAACTTTTATCGTCTGCGAAATATCTCCTAATAGAAACGAGCCAACGATGCCCGGAGTCCCGTCCTTTCTTGTAAATTCGCGTGTCTCGTAGATTTGGAGAATTTTTCCCAATAACACAATGTTGCTCATCCCTTCTTTTACTTCAGATGCTTGAATTGTAAACTCATCATAGTCAATTTCTTCTTCAAATTCTTTATAAAATTGCTCATTAATATCGGGTGAATGAAAATAGATACCGTTTTCTTTAGCGATTATAAATAAAATACCCTGTTTTGACATAAAACCGCCGAATTCTTTCGCTTTGTTCTGAACTTGTTTTTCTAATTCAACTTCTGAGAAACCGGATTCTATTAATTTCTTGTATATCTCTTCTACCGAGGTGCTCATATTCCTACTTTAACTAATTATACAATTTAGTATAAATTCAAATTAAAGCTTTAATTATTTAAACAAAAAATTAAAATCAAGTTGTAAATGATTTTCTTAAAAGAAAAGAATAATTTGATAATTATTGCCCATAATAGATTCTTCTTCCGAAAAAATTGAAATTATTGAAGCACTAAACGATTTACTCTTAAAATATAGAGAGTTAACCGAAAATGGCGTGATTTTTAAACTTAAAAAAGAAAAAAGCCATTTAGAGCTTCTTGGCGTATTAGATTTTTTAAAAGACAAAATTCAGAGATGGGGGAACAATGATATATTTACCTATTCTTCCAATTTATTTGAAGGCTTTAACGTTATAACTATTGGAGCTAAAAATATTGAAAAAGCAAAAGAACTAATAATCTCTGTTTTTCTTTCCGATCTTATTAAGAATGAAGATGAGGGGGGACTTGAAGTCATTTTTAAAAATGTAAATACATTTAACGAGTTTGAAGAATGGTTGAAAAATGAAATCTCAAAAGGCATATCAGATGGATACCCCCCAGATCCAGAAGAGGCAAAAGAACTAAAAAAACATTTAGAGACTATCTTAAATGAAATTTAAATAATTTGCTATTTTCATTTTGATTTAAAAAAACAAAATTGAATAAAAATTTAATTCAAACTAACTCGACATAATTCAAATCTCAACAACCAAAATTACAATATAAAAATTACTAATTGTAGTTGGTCTTTACGTTTAATAAGTTGAGGACCATATAATCAGTATGGAAAAACCGGCATCTTATTACGATTGGGAAAAAAATTTTAAGAAGTCTTCCAAAAAGAGCAAAAACAAGCCAAAAGAAGCAATAGTCGTTAATTCAATCGGGCTTCCAGACGATTTTTTTAAAAACTATCTAAAAATGTGGAAATTCAATTATCTTTTTAAAGAAAAATTCGATCCTCATAGTCATCGAATCCTCTAATTCTAATAAAAAAAATATTTTATACTACGCAGAAGTCATTTTGATATTATACTGATTTTAATTTATATTATCATTTCATTCGCTATAGCTTATAGTTATTAATAATTTAAGATTTAAGAGATTTCGAAATTATGTCAGAATTTTTGCTCGATTTTTTTGTTCTCGCGGAAGGAGGAAAAGTGATTTTTAGCC
>DAOUUT010000155.1 GCA_030668025.1 Promethearchaeota archaeon | reverse complement strand
TATTAAAAAACCAAACATCATAAAGACGGATCCAAAAATACCAAAATATCCAAAGAATTTAGAGCGATGTTTTAATGGAACAATATCGTTAGATAAGGAAACTATGGCGGGATAACTTCCTCCAGCAAAGAGAGCAAAAAGTAGAACAAATAAAAAAAAATACCACCATGTCAGTATACCTTGACCGGCAATAGCGAACCCAAGCATAATCATGCAAAAACTTCGGGCAATGGATATAATTAATAAGATTTTTACTCGTGAATACTTATCAATAAGCCTACCAAAGAATAAACCTGATACAGAAGAAGTCCATAGAAGTGTGGTCATTAAAATCCCCATTTCTAGCGCGTGATAAGGTTCTCCGGGCCAAATGAGCGAAGACAGAGGCACCATTAGAATTATTATGCCAGCAAATGCTATGCTGTTAAATCCGTTGAGTAGATATACGGGCCAAATTAATTTATTATAAGATTGATGAGAATCGTTTAATTCCATTTCTAACTTCAATTCTAAATTCTATAAATTCATAATATATGAAATGGAAAATGAGATTTCAAATTTTAAATTGATGAAACTTTACAACTTTAAGAGTTTTTTATTCTATTAAGGTTTTATTTGATGATCTGAGGGAGATGACACGCCCTCATTTGATTCTAAAATGTCAGCTCTTCCCTTTACTATCTCCCTTATATTCTTAGCATCCGAAGGAAACCATTTTATCGCAAATCCCCATAATATGACTCCAGGAAGAATACATAGAGCAATTATTAAAATTGTGGTTTGATAATTCGTGCTTGTCACTGCCAATAGGATTCCACTTAATAAGGGGCCCAATCCTCTCCCAAAATTTTCTAAGAATTGATTCCATGAAACTATTTGACCTTGCGCTTCAGGCAAATTTATTTCTTGTAATAGTGGACTTTGGTTAACCATATATAGAGAAAAAATAGATCTTGATGAGAAAAACATAATACCCATTAACCAAATTATGGGGAGTGTCATTAAGAAAGCAACATCTTTCCCTTGCTCAATAGTCAAAGAAGGCCAGGGTATAAAAAAGAAAAGCATAAAAGTGAATAGACCCCCAATAATAGCTAAAATAATAATGGGGATTCTTATAATAGGCCGCTTTTTAGCTAATTTATCGCTTAACCGGGCTAATAGTAACTGTCCAACAATTCCTCCCGTTAACCCAAAAGTAATCATGAAAACACTAGTTGAAAATTCGGAAATATTGTGAGGATCATTTTGGATAAGAGTAAGAATTAAAAAGTTGATAGAGCCCATTAGAATCTGAGTAAATATTCCTTCAATCAAGGCAACTTTATTAGTTTTACTTAACATCGTTTTAAGCATAGTCTCCCGATTGATTTTAAAGTCATAATTGACATCTTTCTTTTTAAGGATATGTATCAACTCTTCTTGTTGAGCTCCTCTTTTAGGCTCTTTGATATGAGTCGCAAAAATTATGGCACAAATTAAAATGCCTAATCCAGTACCCCAAAAATACTGCCTCCACAGTCCATTCTGTACTAAAAAAGCTCCAATTAAAAACCCAAATGTCATAGTAAGAGAGCGAACTATCTCATAAACGCCAAAAAAACGCGAACGAAAAGCTTTAGGAACTATATCGTTAGACAAAGATATAACGGCGGGCCAGCTTAATCCCGCAAACATCCCAAAAATACTTATGAAAACTAAGAAATATATCCAAGCTGAGGAACCGCCGCCCTCCAATGCAAATCCAAGCATTATTATCGCAAGCCCCCTAAATATTGAAATAAATACAATTATTTTTTTACGCGAGTATTTATCAATTAAGTGCCCAAATAATAATCCTGAAATAGAAGCAGACCAAGATAGCGTTGTAATTAAGATTCCCATTTCTAAAGCGTGAGTTGGCTCAGTTGGCCACATAATTCTTGATATTGGTACGATAAGAAAGATAATCCCGCCCCAGGCAATACTTTGGAACCCATTAAGAAAATAAATAGGCCATAATATGCGATTGTAGCTATTAGAATTTGCTGAACTATTAGAATTTATATTTTCCATAAGAAATTAGCTTTAAAAATAATATCCCTTATATTGTTTCTAAAAATGAGCTTTCTCATATTAATTTAATGAAACATAAAAGCATAAATTTTAATTAGTTTTAACTTGGTTTCTATAAAGTAGATATATAACTAAGCTTAACAACGATAATAAGGATAAAAAGAAAAATGCTATGTTTGCATCTACTGCAGCTATAAAACCACAAAGTATTGGCGCAAAAAAGAATCCAATTCCAATCGCTGTTTCAAAATAAATGCTGTATTTTGAAGTGTTATTCGCTATATTCCGAAATACTATTAGTTTGAAAGCAAGGGTATAATAAAAAGAATTAAAAATTCCAAACGCACAAAAGAGAATTGCAAAAATAAATAAGTCTTGATTTATTCCCATCAAGAAAAGGGAAACAATGATAATTAAATTGGATATAGGAATCATTTTTTTGGTAGTTTTTATTTTAAAGTCCATAGATTTTGAAATTGAAATCGTTTGAGTACTCATTCTTAAAAAGAAAAATAGATAATTAGTGAAGAGAGCAAAATTTAGTATTTCAGATTTAATCGGATAAATTAATCCCATACCTCCAATTAAAAAACCATAAATTCCAATCATAAAAAGAGGCAGAAATAAAGGAAAGGAAATGTGTTCTCTTTGAGGGATTGCTTTTACTCCATTGTCAATTGGAACGATAATCTCTTTGTCAAAACTATGAGAAGGTTCTTGAATAATTAAAGCCATAGTAAAGCCGATAATAGCAAATAATAACGCAAATAAAAACATAATCTGAATGTTTTCAATATAAAACAAAATTAAGAAACCTAAAGCGTAGCTAAATATTCCTCCAAAATTCCAAGCTAAACTATACTTTTTCATTAATTTATCCTTTAAGGAATTATTTTTACTATATTCTTCTGAATTTGATATCGACGAAAGTACGCCCATTAAAACGGGCCAAAACAATCCTAAAAATGTTCCATCTAATATTAACAAGAAATAAATCAACAATGGATCTTTTGAGAACTGCAAGATTACTTGAATAAATAAGAAGCCTAAGGACGATATGATAAGCGTAGGCTTTACGCCAAGCTTTTTCTGTACATTTCTGAAGATTAAAGGCGAAAATAAGTATGCCATGGCTGTTCCAGAAATAATGAACCCAATTATTCCGGGATTTAATCCTATCTCAATTAAATAAAGTGGAATAGCTAAACCAATCGCCACGCCTGTCGCAACGCGCGTAAATGCTAAAAAAAATATTGGAAACACTCTGTAATTATCTGCTTTCATTATTTTAATAAGAAGAATTTGTTAACGATAATAAGGAAAGCGAAATCTTAAACTTAAAGTTTATTAAAATAGCTAAAAGAAGAAGAATATAACTTTTATATAAGTTTCAGAGAAGGAATTAATGGCTTTCGGTTCTTAAAAGTAAACAGAAAAAATTAATGTTAATTCAAATCAGGAATTTAACACATTCATGAAATAAAAAGAAAAATAAAATTTTATTTAAATACTTAGTCACTTTTTAAATTATAAGAGGATTTAAGCGGGGACACAGACGCTACCGAGCCAAAAAGGCTGCCATCTCATCTAACTTTAATAGAAATTTCGGAGCTTTCATTTTTATTTTGCGGGCTACAACTTTTTTTATGATATCGCTTTGCGACAGTTTTCCCTCGCCAATCTCATCAAATAGTGCTATTGTCGTTTTCATCATGCCATCCCAACCAAGTTTTTCATCTGTTAAGTCCTTCTTATCATTGTTTTCAATTCCCTCTACGGAAACCGTTCCTTTGTCAACAGTTATTAAAGCGGCATATTCACCATCTTTTGGATTTAATAAAATTTTAAAGGATTCTTTAGCGAATTTCTCTTTAAATTTATCATTGGAATTTAAGGGGTTATAATGATTAAAAACGCCCTCCGGATAAGTTCCTTCTTTAACCTTACCAAGTTTACTTTCTGACATATTTGTCAATTCTTTTTCGGTATAATTAATTTATATTTAAAGTTATTTCAACTCTATAAAATATAAATGTTTTATTGTCTTAAAAAGAAGCAAGATTATTATTTCTTATATCATTTGAGTTTGGGTTTTCTTAAAAAGAGTTATTTATATATTAGTGGAATAATTTGAAGAAAATCAGCGTGGCGATACTTATCCCCTTGAAGTTTAATCCGCTCTTGCATACATACTGCCCATGGTATTTCTATTTGCAAAAAGCTTTTATATAGAAATTCATTTAAGTAAACTTAATTCATCTTAAATAAATATAAAGTTATTAAAATTTTTGCCCTTTTTTAATAAATAAAAATAATGCTTGCTGACAATCAATTAATTAAACGGCTTCAAAATGGAACGATTCGTGGAATTATTTTTGATTTCGACGGAACAATTCTAGATATCAGAAAAACGCTTAAGGACTCAATAGAAGAGATCTACGAGGAAAAACACATTTCAGCTGACATTGAAAGCACAATGCAAGAGATAGGGGCTTTAATGGAGACCATTCAAGGGCTTCCGCTTCCAAAAATCGTATTAGAGTCTTTTAATTTGTTTAAATACATAGAATCGCTCCAACCGATAACATATTTAAATAAACTACAGATAGCAACGAAAATTTTCACGCGTTATCTAAAGTACGCGAAAGACGCATCGTTTTATCCAGAAGCAACGGAATTTATTAATAAATATAAAAAAACTTACGATTTATTTATTGTCTCTCACAACCAGACTAAGAATATAATTTCTCATTTAGAAGAAAAACAAGTAAAAGGCTTTTTTAAAGGAATTTTTGGAGCAGATCTACTTCCCGATCTAAAACCCGACCCAAACGCGTTAAACCCTGTTTTTGAAAGTTATAAATCCTGCAAATTGAAGGAATTTGTAATGATTGGAGATATGCCTTCAGATATTGAAGCTGGAAGAGAAGCTGGAGTTTGGACAATTGGCGTTGCGAGCGGAGTAAGTAAAAGAGAGATGTTGGCGAAATTTAACCCGAGTTTATTAATTGACTCGTTAGATGAATTAATTAAGATAATTGAAAATAAAGATTTATCAAATTCAAGGACTCAAAATAAGATTGAGATAAAATCCTAGGAGATTGAAATTAATGGTGCTTAAAGAAGAATATAAAACTTCAGCAGATACGAGTATTATAAAAACTACTGAAGAAAAAGAAAAAGAAGATTTAGAGTTTGGAAAAAAACACCAAAAAGGGATATATCAATTTTTAAAATATAATCCAATCGATCCATTAAACGACCTCTATCGCAAAGCTATTGACCGATTGAACATTGGAGAAATAGAGGCAAAACTCCAATGGTGGACGGCATATGTTTATATAAAGTTTTTTGCCCGATTGCTCTGGAATTTTAAAACAGAATATCCTTTAGGGAATTTATTTCCTGAATATGGGGCAGGCATTCTTGTAGGAAGCCACGAGTCTCATTTGGACCCATTCTTCTACGGTTCTGCTTGTCAAAGAAGAATCCAATACATGAGTAAATTGGATAATTTTAAAACTCCTTTAGTTAAAACGCTTTTTACAAATTTAGGAGCTTTCAAGCTAGATCGTGAAAACCCCGAACAAGGTTGGGAGACCGCTAAAGAGATTATTAGAGGCGGAGAATGGGTAGGCATTTTCCCTGAAGGTACGAGATCTAGGGCGGAAAATAATTGGGAACTTGGAGAGTTTAAAACGGGGGCAGTTCGTCTCGCGATTGAAATGGGTGTACCAATTGTTCCAATGGCAGTGATTGGTTCTAGAAATGCGTTACCAAAAGGTAATTTACTCATGAAACCAACTCAAGTCAAAGTACGCGTAGGTGATCCGATTTACTACGATAAGTATAATATTGACGACATTTCTTACGAAGAAATTAAGAGACTAACCAATGAATTAAGACAGGTTGTTCTTGATTTAAGAGAGTACGTCATTGTGGACACAAGGAAAGAGAAAAAGGAAGAAGAGCTATCGATTGGTTCCCCTGAAGATGTTGAAAAACCCAAAAAGTCTAATTCTCCTTTGAGGTATTTAAAAGATTTTGGAATGGGAGCTTTAGGCCTATTTGACGACCTCTGGTACTCCTTTATAAAATCGTTAGAAGCATTTGGACTACGCGAACATTTTGCAGCACCATCGCAAGCTATCTATGGGTGGGCAGTCCATAATTTAGGTAACTTAATGATACCGTATAAAGCAATTGACTTTGAAAAATATATTCCTGATAGCGGTGCAGCAGTTTTTTGTACCAACCACAATTCTGAGTGGGATGTTATTATGACCGCGACTTGTATGACTTACCATAAAAAGCGTATTCTTTACCAAATGGCGAAACAGGGTCTGTTTAAAATCCCCATCGTTAACGCTTGGGTTAGAACCCACCACGCGTTTCCATTAAAAAGGGGGCAACACGACATCGACTCTTATAATTATGCTAAACACCTCCTTGATAACGGAGAATTGGTTATGATGTACCCCGAAGGAACGACCAACTCAGGTGGTGGTGAACTCTTAGAGGGTCACACAGGTGCTATGCGGTTAGCTATTGAAAAACAAGTACCCATCTTATTAGTAGGAATTACGGGTACAGAAAATACATACCCAAAACACGCTAAGATGATAAACTTCTATAGAGGTTCTATATTAAAAGCAGGACCCCCATTCTTGGAACATAAAAAACATTGGGGCAAACCAATGCCCGATTACGCCGAATTAAAGCGTTTAACGGATAACATGATGGCTCAAATTAAAGATTTACTTTTATACGATAGCCCAGATGCCTAAACGAGAATAAAAGTGGAACTAATGGAAGCACCTCAACAAACAGAGAAGAAACGGATCAAAGTAGGGATACCAAGGGCACTTCATTTTTATAGATATTTTCCATTTTGGAAAAAAATACTGGAAGAACTGGACGCTGAAATCGTTATAAGTCCCCTTACAAACAAGAAAATTGTTGAGGAAGGCGTAACACACGGATTTGGGGAATTGTGTATTCCAGTCAAGATATATTACGGTCAACTCTTAAGGTTAGTAAGAGATCATCCTGATTTAGACTTCGTTTTTGTACCTAGGTATGTTTCAGAAGTAAAAGATTCGTACTTTTGCCCTAAATTTATTTCTTTACCAGATGTGATTAAAATTCTACCTGGCATTCCAAGGATTTTAAATTTTGAAGTAAACGTTAAAGAGTTTCCAATATCAACAGCAGCAATTGAGCTCGGACGGCAATTAGGAAAAACTCAGAATCAAGCTTTAGACGCATATAGAGAAGCTCAAAAGTATTTTGATGAATATCACGAGTTTCTAAGAAATGGCGCCTCGGTTAACCATGCTCTACGGTTGACTGAAAGAAATCGCCCGTTTACTTTACCTAAGAAGAAACACACCGGTGATATAAAGTTTTTATTACTAGGACACGGGTATAATATATTTGATACGTTTATCAACCTTGATTTTCAAAAAAAATTACACGATCAAGGAGTAGAAGTTATTACAATCGAAAACTTACCCGAATTTGTATTTGAGAAACCGGTTATCGTCAACCCAAGAGGCGGCAAACTCCGAAACTATTGGCGCCACGAAGAAGAAATCATGCAGAGCATCCGATATTTTCTCACAGAAGGGCGAGAGGAAATAGATGGAGTCATATTTTTAATTAGTTTTGCGTGCGGTCCAGATAGTTTGATTTCAGAGTTGATTATGAGGGACATGAAAGTTGTAGGACTTCCCTTCTTAGAAATTATAATGGACGAGCATAGCGGTGAGGCAGGTTTACTCACTAGAGTCGAGAGTTTTGTAGAAATGATTCGGAGAAAGAAAAGAAGGTTAGATTTAGGAAAGAAACAACATCTAACAATTCAATCAAAACAAGAAGTATAGGCTCCAAAATCATATTTTAAACCACTTTTTATTAAAAATAACATACGATTGATAATCTGTTTATAATGGGTAAATTTTTATTTTAAACTGTGTTTAAAAATCCCAACCCTGTGTTTGACATGAGCGAAGAAAAACTAGCAATACATAAAAGAAAAGTAGAAGCGATCTCTGAAATGGTTAGAAATGCGTACGATAACGCGAAGCCGGGGGATTATTTCTCTCTAAAAAAGGCGAGCGTTTCCCACATGGCTCCACAGCCGGATAACCCGACCTATAGTGACAAGCCGATAGACGTGAGGTCACTTACAGACATTATTGAGATAAATACGGATACAAGGACGTGTGTTGCAGAAGCAGGGGTTACTTTTGTTAGGCTTGCAAGAGAAACCTTAAAGTATGGGCTTGTACCGCAATGTGTTTCCGAGCTCAAGGAAATCACGATAGGCGGGGTAGTAGCAGGATGTTCAGTTGAATCCATGTCTTTCAAGTATGGGGGATTTTTCGATTCCTGTGAAGAAATAGAGATTGTGACAGGAACAGGTGACATAATGTTATGCACGAAAAGTGATAACCATGAAATATTCGAGATGCT
>DAOUUT010000225.1 GCA_030668025.1 Promethearchaeota archaeon | reverse complement strand
CGGGTTATTGATTACACTCAAGAAGATTTCACCAAAAGCGATGAGACCTATGATTTTATTCTTGACTTGGTAAGCAAGAGTTCGTTTTCAGGTAGTATAAGTTCGCTAAAGGAAAACGGATGCTATCTTATAGCTAACCCTGGGCTGTCATCAATTATTCGAGGGCGAAAGATTTCAAAGAAAAGCAGCAAGAAAGTGATATCTGGGGCAACGTACCCTAAGACTGAAGATTTACTCTTCCTTAAAGAGCTTATTGAGGGAGGGAAGATAACATCGGTCATAGATAGAAGTTATTCGCTGGAGCAGACTGCCGAGGCCCACATGTATGTTGAAACAGGACGCAAAAAGGGACATGTGGTAATTAGTCTAAAGTAAAATAGAGCAGAAGTTGCCTTAGAGGATGGAGCTTTTGAAATAGTTAAAGCTTATTCTAATGATTTTATTGAATTTTTATTGAGAAATAACTAAAGGTAAAAAGTAAAATTAAAAGAAGTATTATTTTTTTCTAGTAAGGATTTTTTCTAATAATGGTTTAAGTTGTCCTACAAATAACGCAGGGGCTATCGCGTTTATCATAATAACTTCAAAAACATCTGGAATTTCGAGCTTATATTAAAGAACAAACATTTCGCTTTTAAAATATAAACGATGTTGATATAAAATTCTCCTCTTTAGAAGAGGGTCCAACATTCGCAATATATTCAATTGGTTCAATAACCCATTTATTCTTATTAGAATCGTAATATGATAGGTCTTCTGCTTTAAGTTTTAAGGTTAGCGTTTTAGTTTCTCCAGGGTTCAAATATACCTTCCCAAATCCTTTTAATTCATTAATTGGACGATCCACTGAAGAGTTTTTATAAGTAATATATAATTGTGCTATTTCTTCTCCTGCCATGTGCCCTTCGTTCGTAATATCCACTTTAAATTCTATCTCAGCATTTTTAGAAATGGTTTCTTTATTCTTGCGAAGATTTTTATAAGTATAAGTTGTATAACTTAGTCCATATCCAAAAGGGAAAGCAGGTTCATATCCATTTTTATCCATTAACTTGTATCCATGATAGTATCCATATTCAATAGATTTTGCATATTTGTCAAAGAAAGGAAGTTGATCCTCTGATTTTGGAAATACAATGGGAAGCTTACCACACGGATTAAATTTTCCAAAAATAATCTCCCCAATTGCTGTGCCACCTTCCATTCCAGGATACCACGCCATTAATATTGCTGGAACTTTATCCTTCCAAGATTCTACTATTATTGAACTTCCCCCTTCTAATACGATAATAGATTTCTCGTTTGCTGAAGTAGCCGTTAATAATAATTTTTCATCTTCCTCATCCAATTCAAGCGAATCCCTATCGCCTCCTAAAGGAGGAATATATTCACCTTCGTCATCGCTTGTATTACCTACAACAATAATTACTGCGTCAGTTTGACGAACTAATTTTAGAACATCCCCAAGGTTTTTTCCATCGTTGTATATTATTTCTATATTATTTCCAGCAGAATTTTTGATTCCCTCGAGGGGAGTTACTACGTAAGGCGGATAAACCCTGCTACTACCATTGTCTCCGATATTAGGCGCATCTGCAAGCTTTCCTATCACTGCAATTTTTTTAATATTGTTTTTATTTAGTGGAAGTAGATTTTTTTCATTTTTTAATAGTACTATACTTTTCCTCGCGGCATCTAAAGCAAGTTGGATGTGCTCTTTACACGCAACTTTATCTATACTATACGTCGCAGGATCTCCTTCATGAGCATACTTGAGTTTTAATCTCAATATTCTTAAAACGGCCTCATCAATTTGCTCTTCAGAAATTTTTCCCTTCTCTAAAAGCCTTTTCAACTTAATTGGTTTCATATGAATTCCAAAAGGCATCTCAATATCAACTCCAGCATTTACTGCGTCCATTCCGTTTCGAATGCCCCGTACAAAATCTGTAATTACAAAACCTTTGAAATTCCATTCAGTTTTTAGTATATCGCGTAAAAGATGTGAATTATGGCCACAATATTTTCCATTGACCTTGTTATATGCATTCATGATAGATGTTACACCTGCTTCGACGCATTTTTTAAAATGCCAAAGATACACTTCCCTTAAGGTTCGTTCATCTATTTTTACATCGACTTCAAATCGCATGTTCTCCATGCTATTACACGCGTAATGTTTTGCACACGACATTACATGCTTCTGCGTTCCTTTTATGAGAGCCACTCCAAAAGCTCCAAGATGGAAAGAATCTTCGCCATAAGTTTCTTGAGCCCTACCCCATGCAGGATGTCTCAGAAGGTTAATGCAAACGCCACCAAAATAATTAGCTCCTTGAGCTTTTGCTTCGATTCCGATCGCATTTCCTATATTTTCTTCTAGTTCTAAATCCCACGTTGCCCCCCTCGCCATAGAAACAGGAAAACAAGTGGAATTACCCAATGCAACACCTCTAGGACCATCAGTGAATTCAATACCTGGAATTCCAAGATTCTTATCAACCCCAGCAGGGACAGGTTTAAAATTATATCTTGATTCAGAATTCTCTTCACTTTCATCATGAAGACCAAGTTTACCATCACCAACCATCTGCCATGTTTTTTCTTTTATAGTCATAAGTGAAAGAATTTCTCGTGCTTTCTTGTCAATTTCATCTTCTGAGAGACCAATTAACTTGTCCCACCTTAATTTTCGTTCATCCATTTCTTTTGAAACCTTTTATATTGGTTTATTGAGTTCTGTAATACTAAAAGTATTTTTCTTAAACTTTGATTATTTTTAATAATAATAAGTCAAAAAAGATTATATCATTAAATAATGATATTGAATGGGTTGTAGGGTTGCTAAATCAAATTTATGGTTTATATTTTAGAATTAAAGACATAAGATTAAGATCATTTTCTCGTTTAGTCTAAACCCGAATTTAATTTCTCATCTTACACTGATATCTTGTTTTAGTTTCCATAAATAAGTAGAAAAATTTGTAGATTTACACAATAACAATAGTTTAAATATAACTTTTTAGTTTATTTAAGTAAGGAATACTTAAATCGTATTTTTATGACATTAAACTGGAATATTGAAGTTTTCTTTGCCTTGCTAGGTTTTATTTTCTTTTTAACCTTTAGTATTATTTTTTTTAGGCTTGCTTATTTAAAAAGAAACAAGATTTTTCTATCTTTTTTTTTGACTTTTTTAGTTTTTACAGCATTTCACTTTTTTGAAACTACGGCTTACCTCTTTTTAAGTTTTGAGTTAAAACGCATAAGTGCTATGATGTATTCACTTGGATTTTTTTTTTTAATATTTAATGTCGATATCGTTTCAAAAGAAAAACTTAGTTACGTTAAATTAATATTAGCCAGCTTTATTATTGGTTGTACCGTTGTTCTAACTTTTATTCCCGAAAATATAGAGCTCTACATACATTCTATTCTTGGATATCCTACTTTGGGAGTGGCTGGTTCCTTACGAATTATAAATATTTCAGCACTATTTCTCTTAGGTTTTCAACTTGTTTTCTGGTTTTTTCGAACATGGCAGAGAGCACCTGTTGAATTAAAAAGAAAGGCTCTTTTTCTTTTTATTACAAATATAATTTTCTACTGTTGCATTTTAGTTATTTTCATATTAGGTTTATATCTAATATTCCCCATGGCATACTTTGTTGCGATTGGTTCGATAAGTATCGTGACTTTTTTTATTGCAAAGGAACCCAAATTACTTTATGTCTTGTCATTTACGGGGCGTAGAATAACTGTAAGCACAAATGAATCAGGAATCCCATTATTTAATTTATCATGGGACATTAAAAGCAGTAAGCTGAAAGATGATCTGCGTTTATTAGCAAAATGGTTGCCTCTCTTGCAACAACTTAGTCAGAGGGTAGGTAAATCTCTGATAGTTGAAGAAATAAAACTTGAAAACGAAATTTTGTTGTTTCGAAAAGGTGAATACATTACTGTAGTCTTGCTTTCGGAAAAATCGACTCCTGCATTATGTGAAGCACTGGAAAAATTTACAAAATCATTTGAAAAGAAATATAATATGCTCCTTAAAACAGGTATGACAGATTCTAGTTATTATAATAAAGCAACAGATCTAATTGAGGAATTCTTTCCTTTAGGTATGCATTCAGCAACTCATATAGATAGTTCATTGGATAGCTATCTTGAAGAGTTAGTAAAGGAACGAACTCTCGAATTAGAACAAATTAGCAAAAGGGTTCTTGAAGCAGGTCACTTAAAATCGTTATTTCTTGCTTCTATGAGTCACGAATTGAGAACTCCTTTAAACTCACTTATAGGATTTTCAGAATTAGTATTATATAATCATTCGGAAAACTTAACTGATGACCAAAAACAATACATTCGCATAATTTATGATGAAAGTAATTATTTATTGAATCTAATAAATGGAATTCTGGATATATCTAAAATCGAGGCTGGGAAGTTTGAAATTAATCTAAATCATTTTAGTTTTAGTAAGGTTTTATTTAATGTTACTAATTACCTAAAACCTAAACTCTCAGAAAAAAATCTCGAATTAGAATATGAAATTGATTTGGATATGAATTTATATTCTGACGAAGAACGTCTAAAACAAATATTATTCAATATTATCGGAAATGCTATCAAATTTACGAATGAAGGAGGGAAGATACTAATTAAATCGAAATTGTTTAATGAAAAGCTGGATATTCATATTATTGACAACGGAATAGGATTAAGTAAAGATAAAATCCAACAGTTATTTACTCCATTTCAGCAATTTAATCAACCTAAACAGATTAAGAACCCAGGAACTGGTTTGGGTCTCTATCTTACTAAAAAATTGGTGAATTTACTAGGAGGAAACATCTCTGTGGAGAGTGAAGAAGGGAAAGGAAGTGATTTTTACTTTACTATTTCAGCCCATCTAGAAGAATACCAAGTAATCTGATGAATTATAAAAAATCATCTATGTGAGGAGAGAGCCAAAGGACTTAGTAAATAATTCCTAAGATAATTTTTGTTTAATTTAATTTCTCCTACATAATAATTCTCCTTTTCCAATTGGTACAATCATAGCGTCTACATGTTTGTCAGACAATGCTTTATTTATCATAGGCTTTAATGTCTCATAGTGATTTATTGCATTGTCAGCTACAAACAATCCTCCTTGTATCAAGTTTGGTATTATTAAATCATAACATTCTTCATAAATTTCTTTTTCAGCATCCAAAAAACAAAAGGATACATTTTTTTCAGTTGTCAAATAATTGAGAGCATCTCCCTCAATTAGTTCAATATATTTCTCCATTTTACTCTCTCGAAATGTCTCTTTAGCAATTTGTATTTTTTTCTCCAAAATTTCATAGGTTTTAATTTTAATATTCCTTTTCATGCATGCTAAAGCTATCCATAGTGTGGAATAGCCAGCACTGGTTCCGATTTCTATCATTTGTCCTTCTGGTACAGAAGCTGCTAAAATCGCGAGAAATTTACCTGTTTCAGATGGTATTTGTCGCAATCTTTCCATTCGAGGCGTTCCATTAACTCTATCTTTAGAATCAAGACCCTCTAAATATTTCATTCTTCTTATTACGAGTTCTGGGATGTTATGAAACATTATATTTCACTTGATTAGTACATTAACTTATAATAAATATAACTATTAATATATTGATTATCAATGACGCATGAATTACTTCGAACAAATATTTCACTAGAGGAAGCAGTGAAAATTCAAAAGAAATATAGTAGAATATTAAAAGAATCAGACCAGAGAATCATTAAAATCACAGGTATTGAGCAGATTAAATGGATTGTTGGAATAGATATCTCCTATTTTAAAGACAGAAATGAAGAGTGGGGGGTTTCATGTGCGGTTCTCTGGAATTTGGCTAATAATAAGATGGAAAATCATTGTTTCGCGGAAGATCTTATTAAATTCCCTTATAAACCCGGTTTTTTGGGTTTTAGAGAGTGTAACTTGCTTGCACAAACTATAAACAAGCTTCCTGAAACGCCAGATATTATTATGTGCGATGGTCACGGAATTATCCATCCTAAACGATTTGGAGAGGCGGTACAGTTAGGTTTAGCTTTAGATGTCCCAACTTTTGGTGTAGCAAAACGTCCTTTTATTGGATATTCAGAGTGGAAAACATTAAAGAGAAAAAAAGGGAAAAAAGTGCCAGTCTTGGCTTATGATCCAAAAAAAGCTACTGATTCACCTCAAGAATT
>DAOUUT010000143.1 GCA_030668025.1 Promethearchaeota archaeon | reverse complement strand
TTAGGACTTGCTGTGGCGGATGAGATCCGCACGATTCTTGTAGTTTTATATACGATTCGTGAGTTTTTAGCAATTTCCACAACTCGTTATATCGAATCCAATGATGGTCCTTGAAAAATCGTTGTCGCACGGTATATGTCGCCATATTAAACAGGTTTTTTGAAAGAAAAGTTATCTCATCTAAAAGATTTGATCGTTTGAATTGAACTTGTTGAACGAGTTGCATTAATTATAACACAGAGTATTTCGTATTTAAAGAAAGAGGGGTATACTTTTTACTGATTAAGGCAAAATTCATAACAACCCTAAATAAAGGGATGTGTTTTCTTTTGCGAAAAATGATAAAAAATATATCTTAATGACTGATATAATAATATACAATACAAATTGTAGATGTGAAAATGACCTTAACTATAGATGAGAGAATTTCGTTATTAAAAGAAGTAGGCGAAGAAATAATAAATATAGATGAATTAAGACAATTACTTCAATGGAAGCAAGATAATAACGAGGAGATTTTCGCATACGATGGTTTTGAACCATCAGGGAATATTCACATAGCTCAAGGTCTTCTCAGGGCGCTTAATGTAAATAAGATAACTAAAGCGGGTGTTAGATTTAAGTTTCTAATTGCAGATTGGCACGCAGCTGCAAACCATAAATTTGGTGGAGATTTAGACGTAATTAAGAAAGTTGGCGATTATTTCATAGAAGTTTGGAAAGTCTGCAATATGAACCTAAATAAAGTAGAATTTATTTATGCTTCAGAAATAGTGAAAGATCCTGCTTATTGGGAATTAGTATTAAAAATCGCAATCAATAGTTCTTTAAATAGAGTAAAAAGATGTACCCAAATAATGGGAAGAAAAGATACCGATACTTTAACAGCTTCTCAAATAATGTATCCTTTAATGCAAGCAGCAGATATTTTTTATCTTCCAGGGGATATTTGTCAATTGGGATTAGATCAACGTAAAGTAAATATGTTGGCGAGGGAAGTTGCACCAAAGATAAATAAACCAAAACCAATTTCACTTAGTCATCATATGTTAATGGGATTAGGAAAACCACCTGATACGAATTTAACAGGAATTGATAGAGTTGTAAAACTCAAAATGTCAAAATCAGACCCAGATTCAGCTATTTTTATGTTAGATAATCCAACAGATGTGAAACATAAAATTAATAAGGCTTATTGCCCTCCAAAAGAAATAGTTGAAAATCCTATCCTAGAATATTGCAAATATATAATATTTGAGCTCATAGATACGTTTGAAATAGAAAGACCCGATAAGTATGGAGGAAATATTGAATACAAAAACTACGAAGAGATGGCAAAAGATTACGCTCAAGGTAAGTTAAATCCCCCCGATTTAAAACCAGCTGTGATAAAATACCTAAATCAACTACTGCTACCTATAAGAGAACATTTTGAGAAAGACGAAAAAGCGAGAGCACTTTATTTATTTGTAGAAAGATTGTATATGAAGAAAAATACGAAAAAATAACATGATTAAGCTATTGGCTATTGGCGATTCTCACTTACCTCGTAGGGCTAAAAGCGTTCCAGATCAAATTAGCAAAAAGTTAGAGCAATTAGTTGAAATTGAAAAATTTGATTACACTTTTTTTACTGGCGATGTAGTAAATGCTCCAAAATTCATGAATTTTTTAAACTTAATTACAAAGAGAAATCTATTTGTTGTAATAGGGAATATGGATTATTACGGGGGGAATCGGGATGCTCCAGTCTATCGAAGTTTAAATATATCTATGGGAAGCAACGATAATATAATTGTTGGGTTAACGCATGGCCATCAAGTATCTCCTAGGGGAGATCGTTCTCAACTTGAGTTGATCGCTCTCGAAAAAAGTTTTAACATATTAATATCTGGACATACGCATAAAGAAGACATTTTTCTTCAGAAAGATATCTTACTATTAAATCCCGGTAGCGTTACTGGAGCGTGGTCTTTTGTAGCAAGCGGTAATCCTTCGTTTATTACTTTAACTATTATTGAAAAAACGGGGGAGATCAATGTGGTTTTATATCAGTACGATATAAGAGCTGCGAAACTTAAGGATTTAAAATCCTATTTTGTTTTTGAAAACAACAAAATTCGACAAAAATATTAAAAGAAATTAGATAAAAAAATAATAATTCGTAGTAATTTTTCTTATTTTGGCGTTTTAACCTTGTCTAACACGAGCACTTTCGGTAGTTTTAACAATATGCCAAAATTTCTTTTTCCGTCGTTGCTTTTATCATATCTTAACTTTTTAAATCCGTATTTATTCTTTTTTAGCATCATGTGGAGCGTTGAGTTTTCGCCGCTAGAAAAACCCATCAAATCTTCTGGAGTTGCCATTATCTCTAAATCGTATTCTTCCAATTTATCTTTACCAAGGGTGTATTTTCCATTCTCGGCAGTAAGATTAACCCATAAGTAAAAATCTTCTTCAGTTTGAAGCCCCATGTTTAACTTTGCTTGAAAATTATCAAGCATTTTTACGTTCTTCGGATTTCTGAGTTTATCTAGTATTATGCTTTCGATAACCCCCTTAAAAGTTATAAATAAATTTTCTTTTTCATATTCTTCCATAACTCTTTACCATTAATCATGTATTTAAAAAATTTTATTAAAATAAACTCTATTGCAATTAATTAATATTTTATGGATCGTAAATAATATAATTAAATATAACTCCAAAAATAAGTATTAGGTGAAAAACTAAATGTGGTTTTTTTTTAGTCCAGGTGTTATACATGGCGAAGATGCTATAGATTTTCTTGAAAATATACCTGGCGAAAAAGTATTTGTTGTAACAGATAAGGTGCTAGAAGAATTAGGTTATTTAAAGATATTGACTGAAAAATTAGACAAATTCGGAAAAAAATATAAAGTTTTTAACGATGTACAACCAGATCCTCACGAAGATGATGTACTATCTGCGAGACAACAATGTATCGATTACGCCCCTGATTTGGTTATAGCTTTAGGCGGCGGCTCAGTTATAGATACTGCTAAGGTTGTATGGTGCTTATATGAATTTCCTGATATTGTTCTTGATGATATTTATCCATTTAATGCGGAACTATATAAACTGGGAAATAAGTCAAAATTAGTTGCTATACCTACTACATCTGGAACAGGATCAGAAATTACTAATGTAAGTGTCATCTCTAGATTTCTTGAAGGAATATGGAAAAAGCATTTTTTCTTGCATAAGAGTATAATGCCCTCCTTCGCTATAGTTGACCCAATTTTTCCCTTAGGAATGCCACCAAAACTGACAGTAGATACTGCTTTTGATGCTTTAACTCATTCGTTAGAAGGCATTACAACTCTTTGGAAAAATGAGTTTAGTTACGCAATGGCTCTAAAAGCAATTGAATTGGTTTTTAAGTATCTACCAATAGTCGTTAAGGATAGTAAAAATATGGAAGCACGAGATTTTATGCATCAAGCAGCTACAATAGCTGGATTAGCTTTTGGTAATTCTAACGCACAACTTGCGCATACACTCGGGCATTCATGGGGCTCCGTTTTCCATGTCCCACATGGTAGAGCCGTAGGTATTTTTCTCCCATATGTATTACAATACTGTTTAAACAACCCAGATGAGGCCGATAAAACTGAAGATTTACTTGGAAAAGTAGCAAAACAGTTAGGGTGGGCAAATTGGGATGATAACAACAAAAAAGCAGCGAATATTGTAATAAAAAAAATAAAGGATCTTCAAAAAGAAGTTGGATTTTCTTTTAATTTAAAGGAACTGGGAACTACAAAGGATGATTATGATAAAAATATTGATGTTTTAGTTAATCTCTGTTTTGAAGATTCTTCAAGCGTTCTTGGTCCAAGATCTGCCAATACCGAGGAATTTGGAAATCTTTATAAGTACGCATTTGAAGGAAAGGATGTTGACTTCTAAACACAATTCAATTTTAATTTTTTTTTAATTTTTTGTACATTCTAAGTTAATTTTACCAAAATGTTAAACAATAAATATAAGCATTTTGATTATCTTTTTAGATATTTTGATAATCGATCAATGAATTGCATAACTATCAAAAATAGCCCATGACACTTCCAGTAGAAGAACAGAAATTTCTCGAGTATTTAGAAAAATTAATAGGGATACCCATTCCAGAAGTATCAGAGCTACAAAGTTATACTTTTGGGTATACTGCTAAGGATAACCATGTAGAAGGCTTAAGCTTGTTTTCGTGTGGATTAACAATAATACCCGAAAAAATTACCACACTCTCTTACCTAAAAAAACTATTAGTTAGGGGTAATAAGTTAAAAGTAATACCAGAGGAACTTTGTTTTATTTCAGCTCTCAACACTTTAGATTTAAGCGATAATAAATTAGTAAAACTACCAAAAGCGATTTATTCTCTAGTTTCACTAAAAGAATTACATTTAGAATCGAATCGATTAACAATTTTACCTGAAACGATTAGTTCGTTATCTTCTCTTACATTATTGGATTTAAGTGATAATTTATTAAACAATATTCCTGAGAGTATAGGGTCATTAAAAAATTTAGAATCTTTAGATCTTAACCAAAATAAAATTGATGAACTCCCGGATTCTATTGAGCATCTTAAATCTTTAGAACTGTTATATTTAGGAAAAAATAATTTAACCGCTCTTCCAGAGCCAATAGGTTCTCTAAGTTCTTTAAAAAGGTTAAATTTAAGAAATAACAAATTAAGTAAATTACCTAATGCTATTGGTAATTTATCGTCTTTGTCGTCATTATTCTTAAAAGGAAATAATTTAACATATATACCGGATTCAATTGGTAATTTAAAAAATCTTAAATATTTAGGATTAGCGTCAAATAAGCTACCTCTTCTTCCTGAAACAATTGGCTCTCTTAAATCATTAGAAAGTTTAAATATCTCTTCTAATTATCTAACGGAACTTCCAGATTCAATGGGTCATCTTGAATCTCTTCTAAGATTAGAGCTCTCTAGTAACCAATTAATTCAATTACCGGATTTGGATAGTTTAAGTTCAATTAAAATATTAAAGTTTGATAGAAACAATCTTAAATTCCTTCATAATTCTATAAGTAATTTAACTACTTTAGAATCGCTGAAAGTTGATCGAAATGAATTAAAAGAACTTCCTGATTCAATTGGGCAACTAAAATCTTTAAAAGAATTGGATTTATACGATAATAAACTAACAAAACTTCCAGAATCCATAGGAAATTTATCTTCTCTTGAAGTATTAGATTTAAGCAAAAATCAATTATCGCATTTACCTGAGTCAATAGGATTATTATCTTCTTTAAGGGAACTTGATATTTCTACTAATAAATTAACCAGTTTAGTACCCACTATCGGTAAATTACCGCTTCTAAAAAACTTAATTATAGGATTTAACCGATTAGAAACAATTCCGGAAACTATAGGGTCTTTATCAACTTTAGAAAACTTAGATTTAGGAAAAAATACTATAAAAGAAATTCCCGCTTCAATTGGTTCTCTACGCTCTCTCAAAAGACTGTACTTATACTATAACGACTTAAAAGAAATACCTGCTTCTATTGGTGACCTTGAAAAATTAAAGTATCTATACTTAGGAAACAATAAATTAACAAAAATTCCAGAAACAATTGGTAATTTAAAATCCTTAAAATACTTATTTTTAAGAACTAATTACATAACAGAAATACCCGAATCAATAGATTCCCTTACTTCACTTCGGCATTTAAATATTGAACGTAATAACCTAACAAAATTTCCTCCTTCGTTAGAAAAACTAGAAAATCGCGAAGTGAAAATCTTTAAGTAAAAAAATATCTTATTTTAGGAAAATATAAATGAATTATTATCAATTCTAAATATGAATATTTAATATTTAAAGAATTAAAAATCGTATCTTGATTAAAACAATTAATCGAAATATTTACGATTAAAATTAAAGATATTAAAAATTAAACTTGAAAGGTGTTATTAAAATGAAAGGTTTTGTTGGAAAACTTTTAGTAGTTAATTTAAGCAGCAAAGAGATTAGTGAAGAAATGATTGACGATTCTATTGGTGAGAAGTTTCTCGGAGGCGCTGGATATGCGTGCAGATACTTATACGACAAGATTGACAAAGATACTGATCCACTTTCGCCAGATAATATATTAATGTTTATGACAGGACTTTTTTGTGGGTCTAACGTGCCTACCAGTGGAAGGTTCGTTGTTTGTGCTAAATCTCCTCTAACTGGAATTTGGGGCGAATCCAATTGTGGTGGTTTCTTTGGTCCGGAATTAAGAAAAACAGGTTACGATGGAATAGTTATTAAAGGAGCTTCTGAAAACCCTGTCTATTTAGAAATAAATGATGATAGGGCAGAGATTAAAGATGCGTCTAGCTTATGGGGGAAAGGTATATTTGAGACTTCGAAAGTATTAAAGGAAAAATCAGGTTCACAACTAACTCGAGTTGCGTGTATAGGGCAAGCTGGCGAAAATCTTATAAAATTCGCGATTATTGGGTCAGAGGAAAAAGCTGCGGGAAGAACAGGTATGGGTGCCGTAATGGGCTCAAAAAAATTGAAAGCAATAACAGTTAGAGGAGCAAAGAGAAAGTATGAAACTGCTGAACCAGAGGAATTTAAAGAAGCAGTTAAAGCAGCAACCGATAATCTGATGTCTTCGTTTGCGACACAAATGATAGGAAGTCTTGGTACATCTGGAGTTGTTGATATGTACAATGCATCAGGTGAATTACCAATAAAATATTGGACTTTAGGGACATGGGAGGCGGCTTTCAATATTTCAGGGGCTACTGCTTTTGAAAAAGTATTTTCGGGAAGCTTTCCCTGTTTTTCATGCCCTATTGGTTGCGCTAAGAGGGCAGTGATTAAAGAGGGTGAATATAAAACTGATAATGAGATTGAAGCAGCTGAATATGAAACCGTGGCAGGATTTGGTTCTATGCTTTTAAACGATAATCTCGAAGCAATTCAAAAAGCCAATTACTTATGCAACGATTACGGAATAGATACAATTAGCGGCAGTAGCACGATAGCATTCATCTATTATCTCTATAATAACGGAAAAATAAGCTCTGATGATATTAACGGATTAGAACCAAAATGGGGTGAAATAGTTCCTGCTCTTGAGTTTATTAAAAAAATATCTTTTAGAGAGGGAATTGGAGATGTAATGGCAGAAGGTTCAGATAAAGTCGGTGAAAAATTTAATATTCCCCAAGATGAAATTGCTACAGTTTATGGTATGGAAATACCATACCATGATTTGCGGAGAATGTTTGGAATGGCTGTTAGTTATGCCTTGGCAACTCCTCGAGGTCCATGCCATACATCATGTGATCCCTATTATGTTCTATTAGGAATACCCCTTGACGACTTTGGGATTAAATCAACTGTAGATTGGTATCAAGATGATGCAGCAATGGCAGAATACTGTGCTCGCATTCAAGATTATCGTGCGATATATAGTTCATTAATAGTGTGTTCGTTTGCTAATCAACCTCCCGCGATGATTCTCGATATGTTAACTAAAGCAGCAGGATTAAACTTAACTATGGAGGACTTTAAAATATTAGGTGAACGTATATACATGGTTAAGAGATTATTTAACTTAAAGATGGGAATATCTCCGGAGGACGATAGATTACCAAAAATCGTTCTCAATCCCGTAAATGAAGGAGGTTCTGCTGGTAAGACGCCTAATTTTGCACAATTAAAAGAAGCCTATTATAAATATAGAACATTTGATCCTAATACTGGTTATCCAAAACAAGATAAACTTGAAAAATTAGGCCTAGATAATCTTTAAACACTTTTTTTTATTTTATTATATTTTCTAATATCCATTCTATTCAACAATTATTACGTTAAAAACTAACTATTTTTTTTACTCGCCCAATTTCACCGCTCCTCAACCGAACTTTTATCCCATGATGGTGATTAGGTGAATTTGTAAGCACATCTTTGACTATACCTTCAGTTAACTTACTAGATCGCTGATCTTTCTTTAATACGATTAAAACTCGCATGCCTGATTTGATGTCTGCTCGCTTTGTTCCCTTCAATTTAATTGCTCAAATTATTTGTAAGTCTTTTTTAATACGAAAATAGTTCCCTTCATTTTATCTTTTGCCTTTATCCCCTTATTATTACTAATTCTTCAAGAACATATTATTTTTGTATTATCTTCGATATTTTTTCAAGTAATTCCATTTGAAATGTTTTTTAGTGATATGATTCATTTACTTTAAAAAATATATACATTTTGATGTTAGCTAAAAATATAGATCCTTCAAAAGCCATGAAAATTAAATTATCAGATAAATTGCCTCCAGATCCCGTCTTTAAAGAGGATGTCCGAAGGGCACCTAATCGTGGTTATGATTTGAATCGTGATGAGACAATAATTGCGTTAAAAAATGCTTTGCGATATATACCTAAAAAATTACACGAAATTTTAGCACCAGAATTTTTAAATGAGTTAATCACGAGTGGAAGAATTTACGGTTATCGATATCGTCCAGAAGAAGAAATTAGGGCTAATCCTGTTGATGATTACAAGGGTATTTTAGAAGCTCGTGCGATACAATTAATGATTGATAATAATTTAGATTTTAATGTAGCCCTTTATCCATATGAACTCGTTACGTATGGCGAAAGTGGGCAAGTCTGCCAAAATTGGATGCAGTACCGATTAATTAAAAAATATCTCGAAGTAATAAATGAAGAACAAACCCTTGTGGTTATGTCAGGCCATCCTCTTGGCTTATTTCCTAGCAAAAGAGAAGCTCCGAGAGTGATTATGACGAATGGTTTGATGGTTGGTATGTTTGATACGCCCGAAGAGTTCAAACGAGTTTTAGCTTTAGGTGTGGCAAATTACGGTCAAATGACTGCGGGAGGATGGATGTATATAGGTCCTCAAGGGATTGTTCATGGAACTTACATCACACTGCTAAATGCGGGTCGGCTTTATTTAAAAATACCTGATAGTGAAGGACTTAAAGGAATTCTCTATTTAACTTCTGGATTGGGAGGGATGAGTGGAGCCCAAGCGAAAGCAACTGAAATTGCAGGTGGTATAGGTGTTATCGCTGAAGTTGACGATTCTCGAATTAAAACTCGCTATGAACAAGGATGGGTTAGCAAAATTTCGAGCAATCTTGAAGAAATTTTTAGTTGGGTTGAAGAATATAGAAAAAAGAAAGAACCAATTTCAATTGCGTATCATGGTAACATTGTTGATGT
>DAOUUT010000163.1 GCA_030668025.1 Promethearchaeota archaeon | reverse complement strand
ACCTTAGCTAACAATAAAGGATTTATTTCCCCTTCGATCTCTTTAATATCTTCGCAAAAATCAGAAATATATGAAATTATAAAATCTTTTGCTTCTATTATTGCTTCTTTATTTAAAGTAAAACTCGAAATTTTTAGAAAATTCGTTAAATCTTCTTCAATAAATGTTTTGTTAGTATTACGGATTATTTCCTCGATTTTAGAGCTTTGATTATTCATATATATTAAAATTTTAAGTCTCATTAATATAAATTATTTATTGAAAATTTAGTATTATTATAAAGATGAATGAGATAGAACTTCCAAAACCTCAAAAAATTGAAAGATTAACCCAGATCTTGAGTGAATTAAAGAATAAAGGCAAGTTACTCGGTGTTTTATTCGCATATCGCAACGGTGGACTTATCGCTAAAGATTTTAAGGAAGACATAGATTTTAATAACTTCACATCGATGTGTGCTTCGGTTTTAGAAAGTGCTACAGATCTTGGTAGTACAATGGGAGATAGAAAAGTAAATAAAATTATTGCTGAGTTAGAAGAACAGACAATTATTATTATTGAATGCGACGAGAAAACATTTTTAGTTTTTGATATTAATTATGAATCCAATTTTAACATAATATTGGAAAAAATAGAAGTGTATATTCGGAAAATAATTTTTCTCTATTAAAAATGAAAATTTGAAGATATTTAATAGAGATTAACATTTATCTTCGATTATCTATTAGTTTTAAGTAATCAAGGCAAATTTGTACAGTTTGTCCTAAAGCTTCTTTTTCTATTACTGCTGGCGTATCCTTTCTTGTATGATAGTAGGGCGGTAATTCTTCTTTTAAATTTAAACCCCCAATGGTAGTAGCGGGAATATCTTTCTTACTAAATGCTGCTGCGTCAGTTGCACCGAAAGGCAATGGCATTAATTTTACTTTTAAATTCACCTTTTTGGCGATTTCTAAAAGAGGTTCAAATACATCTGAATTGTGTTTAGCGCCTATTCCTGGTTCTCTATCATGTATTACGATGATATCTTTTTTAGCAATGCTATCCATGTTCACAACAGTCGTTCCATTTGATAGTAATTCGTCATAATGGTTTTTTACATATCGTTTTGCACCTCTTAAGCCTGATTCTTCTCCAGCAAACGAGATTAATTGAACCTTTGTATGTTTAGGAAATTTTTCGCTGTCATCCTTGTTTTCAGATAAATATTTTCCAATCCCTAACACTATAGCGACTCCAGACAAATTATCGAACGCACCGAGGACAGGCTTTGAGCTGTGGAAAAAAACGTAAACTAGTATAATTGGAACGAAAAATATAAAGATAATGCCAAAAACTAAAAAGAGAATTGGTTGCTCAATTGATAAAAGGAAAAATACTAATTTTAAAATTATCGCAATGAACATTATTCCAACGGCTAAATATCCAACATTTATTATAATTTGGCCGAACCGCTTCAAATAGTAGAAAGTGTTAAATTCAAATGCAGAATCGTGATGCGCAGAAAAGATTATTGTATTTTTCACTTCGTTTTTTGGATTGATTGTCCCAATGACATTTTGTGATTCCCGTTTAGGAAAGAGAAAATCAAAGATTTCGTGGTATTTCATAACTTCTAGAATGAAATAGCTAATCGTAATCACGATAAGAATTATTGCAATTAATAAGAAGCTCATATTCATGGATGCATTTAACGAAATTATATTAATATCTATTAACAAGGATAACCAATAAAAAACTCCAGCAATAAAGACCAGTATTGCACCATATTTAATGCCTCCAAGAAAGGCATGAGGGCTACTACTATATTTTTCTTGATGTGTTTCGTCGCAAAACTTTTTCAATTCTGATTCTACTCTATTACCGGCTAAGATTTCTTGTTCTGTCCCTGATTCTCGGGGTCCTACTTCGTTACAAATATCTTCTATAAATTTATACATGTAATTATTATCAATCATTTTTATCAATACTTTATATTTAAAACAAATGTAGTTAGTCAAAAATCACAATGTATAATAAAAATTCGCTATTTTCTTTGAGAAGGAATTTTATTGAAAAATTGAAAAATAAATGTGAATACTAAAGATGAGTAGTTCATTCAATCAAAAAATCTTTGATAAGTTGAGAAAGGGATATACACCAGTAACACTAAGTCCAAAAGCAAATTTAACTTCGACCTATAAAAGCATATTCAAGCCTCTAGTTAATAGAAAAGATTTCAATCTTTTATTTGAGCTTTTTGATACTAATGAAGTCATATTGAGAGCGTGGAGTTTTCTAGGTTTGCATCACATTTTGGAGGAAACTTCTGTTTATGAAGAGGAGAGAATAGAAAGAATCCAAGAGATCATATTAGAAGTTTTAAATGATAGTAGAGAAATTAGTTATTACGGTGATTCAATTGAACTTCGAACCTCCCTACGCGAACACCATGTTAGAAGAATTTGCGAATTAGACAAAAAGTTTAACTTCAAGCCTGCTTTTGAGTATTGTTTATCTTTTGATAAAGTGACAGACAGTGTGGTTTCTGATCTGATTGAAAATGTGGTTTCTAAAAATGCTGACCCAAATGTAGACTCGTTAATTTTAAGACTTGCTAAAAACACAAGCATAAAGGATTTTCATCTCAAAAATCAAATGGTTAAATCTTTCGAAAATCTTTCTGAAGAAGGAGATGTTACCAATTTAAATGAAATTAAAAGTCTCTTTAAATCTTACCTAACTCAAATAAATGAAGACAAGATTACGGACCAAGAATTCTTAAAAAATGTAAAATCTCTTCAAGAAAACATATTTAAAGTTAACGCTATATTAGGATTATCTCTTGAGGAAGAAACTCTCGAATTTGTGGATTCTTTAAGATATCCATATAGTTCGTTATATCTTATTGCGAAGAGATATTATAATAACGACAAGTTGGTATCAATTATCTTGAAAAAATTGGAGGAAAGCAAAAATCCTAATTTTATATCAGAAATTTTAAAGGCAATTTTGGTACTAAAGGATAAAATTGAGAATTGGGAAAAGATAATCATTAATAATGTAAGAAATTTTCAGATTGTCGATGGGAGTCTCATTAATGTCATGCAGGAATCGAATCTCATCAACCAAGAATTGATCGTGAATTTACTAAATGAGGGGGATAAGTGGTCATTGGAATTTATTCGGGAGTCCCTTATTGATAACCCAGAAAAGCTTGAACAATGGCAAGATGTTAAAAATGAATTCATAAAAATTCTAAAACTTACTACAGCAAAAAACTCAGAAGAAAAAAATGCTCTTTTGAAAAAGAAGGAGATGATCCTCAAAGTAATTATAGATTTACAAGTCGAAGAACTTGTAAATATTTGCTTAGAAAATCTCCAGAGTTTAAAGGATAAAAATCTGAAAAAACTTGCAATTTTTTCTATTCTTAAGTTCTCAGAAGAAAGCCTTTTATTGGAATTGAAAGCCCTTATGAAGAAAGATACTGATCTAGCAAAAGTTGTTCTAAACCTGATAGATAGTTTGGACAGAAATGAATGGAAATTCTACTATTGAGTTAATAAAATAATAATTCTTTATATTAAATATAAAAGTTATAACCATTTGAAATATTAGGGGAGAAACTTTGGATAAGTTAGATATTAGAAAAGGTATGACGGAAGAAGAAATTGATGTTGTTGTTAATGAAGCATTAGACATAATGACGCTAAAAGAAAAAGTTGCAACTATGTCAGGAAACAATTTCTTTTTGCTTTTATTAAAAGATCTTAAGTTTGGGGTGCGTGCATATCCTGGTGGAGGCGTTAAACGGTTAAATATTCCTCCATTTCTATTTACTGATGGACCAAAGGGAGTTAGTATGCCAGGATCTACTTGTTTTCCAGTATCGATGGCTCGAGGTGCATCATGGGACATAGTGCTTGAAGAAAAATTAGGCGAAGTTATTGGGAAGGAAGCCCGTGCTCAAGGAGCTAATCTTTTTGGAGGTGTTTGCATAAATCTTTTACGCCATCCAGCCTGGGGAAGAGCTCAAGAAACATTCGGAGAAGATCCATTTCACATGGGCGAATTTGGAGCTGCTGTAATTCGGGGGGTCCAAAAACACAATGTAATGGCTACTGCTAAACATTATGCCGTTAATAGTATAGAATATTCACGATTTAAAGTCAATGTCCAGATAAGTGAGAGGACATTGAGAGAGGTTTATTTACCTCATTTTAAGCGTTGTATTGAAGATGGGTGTGCAACTGTTATGTCAGCTTATAACAAAGTACGCGGTGAATATTGTGGACATAACTCATACTTACTAAGAGATGTTTTAAAGGGCGAATGGGGATTTAATGGTTTTGTCCATTCAGATTGGATGAATGGTCTTAGAGATACTACTAAAGGGATCTTGGGAGGTTTAGATGTTGAAATGCCTCGTGCTAAATATTACGGAAAAAAATTAGAAAAAGCATTAAAGTTAGGAAAAGTTCCTCCCAAACTCGTGGATGATTCTATAAGAAGAATATTACGAACAGTATTAAAATTCACCACAAAAGAAGATACTCAAAATTATGACTCAAACTTAATCGGTTGCGAAGATCATGTTCTCATAGCTCGCGAAGTCGCTGAAAAGAGCATGGTTCTACTCAAAAATCAAAACAAACTTTTACCATTCAATACTGATGAAATTGATACGTTAGCATTATTAGGACCTTTAGCTGATAAGAAAAATACCGGCGATCATGGAAGTAGCCATGTTCGCCAGAAAAATATTATTACTCCCTTGCAAGGGATAAAAAACAGCGTTGGGAATAAAATAAAAATAATTCATAACGACGGTCATGATATTGATGTTGCTCAACAAATTGCCCAAAGCGTAGATTCTGTTGTATTAGTTGTTGGATACACCTCTAAAGACGAGGGAGAGTATATTCCTCGCATTTCAAAAGGATTAGGAGATCGGCCTGACCTCGGATTAAAAGAGGATGATATTAAACTAATCGAGGCTGTAGCAAAAGTGAATAAAAAATGTATCGTTGTACTGGTTGGAGGAAGCGCGATCCTCATGGAAAAGTGGAAAGAAAAAGTCCCTTCAATCCTAATGGCTTGGTATTCCGGGATGGAAGGAGGGAACGCATTAGCAAATATTCTTTTCGGTAAAGTTAATCCAAGTGGAAAATTACCATTTACAATTCCTAAAGATCCAGCCCATTTACCTTATTTCAAGATAGATATTGATGAGATTGAATATGGTTACTATCACGGATATACTTTGATGGAAAAGGAAAATATTGAACCTGCATTCCCTTTTGGGTTTGGGTTGAGTTATACTGAATATAAGTATGAAAATGTCCGAGTAGAATCAGTTGAAGAGAAAATTATTGTTAGTGTAGATGTTTCGAATATTGGAGCTATTGCTGGGGAAGAAGTTATACAATTATATGTAGGCTTTGAGAATTCTAGCGTTGATCGTCCAATAAAACTGTTACGTGGATTTAAGAAAGTCGCTTTAAATCCGAACGAAACAAAAACTGTATCAATTGATGTGAGGAAAAAAGATTTAGCATGGTATAATCCTGATAATAAAGTATGGGAAGTCGAGAGTATCGAATATACGATTTACATTGGATCTTCTTCAAAAAATGAAGATTTACTCACTACACAGATTTCTCTATAAAATACTCAATTAAATTTTAATCATTCAATTTTAAGAGACTCACGATGTGGTTCCCAGTCTAGACTTTGATGCTCAAAATATTGTTTATACAAATTGGCGTATTTTCCTTTTTGGGCTAGTAAAGAACGATGAGTCCCCTCTTCAACAATTTGCCCTTTTTCCATCACGATTATCCGATCGGCATTCACTATAGTTGAGAGTCTATGAGCAATTATTATAGAGGTTCGATTAGATAGCAGTCCCTCTAAAGCCTCTTGAATAATTGCTTCAGTATACGCATCAACGCTCGATGTGGCTTCGTCAAGTATAAGAATCCGAGGATCAGTCAATATTGCTCGAGCAAAACTTACTAGTTGCTGTTGACCTGCCGATAGCCCTTTTCCTCTCTCACCGATCCGTGTTTGCAGCCCTTCTGGTAAGTATTCGATTAATTCTTCGAGGTGCACAGTATTAATTACTTTCCGGAGATCTTCTTCCGACGCTTCTTGTCTGCCATATCGAATATTTTCTTCTATAGTACCTGAAAACAAAAAAACTTCTTGCTGTACATTGCCTAGATTTCTTCTATAAGAGTTTAAAGACATGTCTCTAATGTTAATTCCATCAATTTCAATAGATCCTCCTTGAAACTCATAATATCGAGCTAAAAGTGATACTAATGAAGTTTTCCCAGCCCCTGTGTGGCCCACAATAGCTAATTTTTCTCCTTTTTTTATGTGCAGATTTAATCCATTAAATACCCATTCACTTTCTCTATAGCAGAAGTCGATGTCCTTGAAAATAATTTCTCCTTCCACAGTATCGATATCAATTGCGTTTGGATTTTGTTTTACATTTGGCTCAGAATCGAGAATGTCTAATATTCGCTCATAAGCAGCCATTCCTGAGCTAAGTTGGGGAAAAAATACGGAAAGGACCATTATAGGGCGGAAAAACTTCTGAAGATAGAGAATAAACATAAAAATTGTTCCGGGATTAGTTATACCTTGAAATACAAATTGACCTCCAAAAAATATAACAACAAAGAGCGTAATAGAAGCAATTATTTCCAGTAGAGGCCTCCACATATGAGTTACGGCCGTTGTCCTAAAACCTGCTTTAAAATACTGTCTGTTAGTTTCTTTAAATTGCTTAGAAACAGTAGATTCCTGCCCATAACTTTTACTTACATGTATACCTTCAATTGATTCAACCATTGCAGCATTTACGCTACCAATTGCTTTTCTATAAGCTCTACTAACAATTTTAACTATCCTTCTAAGAGATAAAACTAATAAAAAGATGAAAGGAATGGCTATCAAAGTTACGAGAGCTAATGTTAGATTTAGCCATAAAAGCACGCCAAAGGTCATTAAACTTATAAGAAGGTTACCGAAAGTATCCGCTAATAGGAGCGTTGTATCCCCAAAATCTAAAGCGTCGTTAGAAACTCGGGTATTTAGTTTACCGCTCAGATTTTTGTCGAAAAAGCTCATGTCTTGTTCTTGTAATTTATCAAAAATCTTCATTCGTAGCTTTTCCAAAAAAAAGGGAACAAACTTTCCTATTTCTTTACGCCTTAAAAAAAACATTATCCAGAGTAGAATGGAAAGAATAAAATAAAGCCCTCCCGCTGCCAATACAATCAGAGGATTACTGTTAATATTAGAAAGCTCATTTATTGCAATTCCAATTAAAAGAGGATTTACAGTTTCAGCTATCGTAGTAATGAAAATAAACAACGAGATTAGGACAATACTTTTCCTAAAAGGAACAACACCCCTAATATACCTAGCCAGTAATTCACGGTCGGAATATTCTCTTTTTTGTCCCTCATCCATCATTCCTGCATAAAGTCCCATAATGATACCTCTTAAGTGTTATTTGTTTTAAAATCAGATAATGACACTCGTTTCCCAAAAATTCGCCTATAATCTTCAGATGATTGAATTAATTCTGAATGATTTCCTTCTGCTACAATTTTTCCGTGCTTGAGAACTAAAATTTTATCAGATGTGCGGATGGTATGAAGCCTATGAGTTATTATTAGAGTAGTTCTGTTCTTTATGATATTTTCCATCGCGCGCCCAATCTTCTCTTCAGTTTCACTATCAATCGCAGAAACAGAATCGTCAAGTATGAGCATGGCAGGATTTGTTAAAAAGGCTCGAGCAATAGCCACCCGCTGTTTTTCTCCACCTGAAAGCCTCGTACCTCTCTCACCTACAATAGTATTGTATCCATCTGAGAAATTTTGGACAAAATCATCAACTTGAGCAAGTTTTGCTATGTTAATTATTTCATCATGGTTAGCATTTTGGTTCCCAAAAGCGATATTTTCAAATATAGTTTGCGAAAACAGATATATGTCCTGCTCAATGTAACCAATTTTTTTTCTTAATTCTGCAAGTGGATAATCTTGAATGTTTTTTCCATCTAACAAAATGGTTCCTTGTTGGGGTTCATAAAGGAGGAGGAGTAATTTTGCAATCGTTGTTTTGCCACACCCTGTAGGACCAACTAGAGCGACTTTTTGGTTCGGTTCTATAGTGAAATTGATATTT
>DAOUUT010000057.1 GCA_030668025.1 Promethearchaeota archaeon | reverse complement strand
TATCTTAACTGCGGGCATTATAACAATCTCATTAATGTTTGAAGAGCTAGTTTCTAATATCATTCTCACTATCTTTTCGTCAACGCTGATAAATTTCAACCCCAAATTAAGCATTTGGCCTTTTATTTTATTTAACATTTTCGTTCGAAAAAATTTAATTCCGTTTTTAATTATATTTTATAAGTCGCTTGCCAATTACTGAGCCACTTATATTTTTAAATAACAATTTTTAATATCTTAAGTAAATACATTTACCTATAATTATAAACTAATAGAATTCGAATAAATAATTGTGGCACTCAGATATGAAAAACCAATACATTGTTAATAATAAAATTACAAACGATTTCGTTGAAAAATATACAAAAACGACATATCGCATAATAGGTAGAAATAAGCACACTGCAATTAAACCTTGTCCCTGGTTAGAACAAAAATTATTAACAGGTAGAGATAATCGAAATTGTTATAAAGGAGTTTTTGGAATTCAAAGCCACAGATGTTTACAAAATACTCCTTCGATGCCTTTCTGCAACCATCAATGCGTATTCTGTTGGAGAGACATTGAATTAGGAAGTTTAGGCGGTGAATTTATTGTTGAACCGGACGAGCCAAAAGATCTAGTTAATGAAATGATCCGCCACCAGCGTGATATTATAAAAAATCATTTGCCATTAAGAAGGTATCTTGAAAATTACGAAATTATGCTTGACATGCTAAAATTTATGTTATCGAATGATGAAAATCATAATATAAATTCACTTTCCCTTAACCTTCATGTAAGTAAAAACAAGGTTGATCGCGCTATTAATTTACTAAAAAATCAAAAATTTATTGCGGCTATAGATGATTCTTTAAAAAATTATAGAGTCGAGAAAGAGATTTCTTGCTGTATTAATTCACGAGACGAAATCGTAAAGTTATTCAATTTAGCATTAACTACACCTGATGAGATAATGCAAGTTCATGGCGAAGCAATGAATCCAAATCACGCAGCAATATCTCTTGATGGTGAACCTCTATTATATCCCAAAATAGACGGATTAGTTGAAGAATTCCGGAATCGCAACATGACTTCATTTATTGTAACTAACGGAACGCTACCAGAAAAGATTGAAAGTTTAAATTCATTACCATCCCAACTGTATATAACCTTACCTGCACCAAACGAGACGGTGTATAAAAAAGTTTGCCGACCTATGATTAAAAATGGGTGGGGTAAAATATCAAACACCTTAGATTTAGTTGAAAGTTTATCTTGTAGAAGTTTAGTAAGAATAACAGCTGTAAAAAACTTAAATTTATCTGAAAATTACATAAAGGACTATATTAAATTAATTGACAAAGCTAATCCAAATTTTTTTGAAATAAAAGGATTTACATTACAAGCAAAAGCGCTCAAGATAAACGAAAGACTAAAAAGCGATAAAACTCTTCAATATTACTTCCCCGAATATGAATATTTAGAAGATTTAGCTCTAAAGTTCGAAGAGATTGGAAATTTTCCTTTAATATATAAAAATGAAGTGAGTAGAGATTTCTTATTTGCCGTAAATTGGGATAAAGACAAAGACCCTAAAATTTCAACTCCATAATAACGCAAAGAAGAGTTTTAAAACTTAATTTTTTAGGTGTGTATTTATAGTGCGTTTCAATTTGTCTAAATTTGTTTTCTTTAACGCAGAGAATTCTAAATAGGGTGTTTTAGAACGATCATTATCGATTTTCTCGTTTATATGAATTAGATTTAGTCCATAATCCTTAGCGGAATTAGTAAATAAAGAGATTATTCTTTTCTTATCAAAAACTGAGATCTTATCTATTTTATTCAAAATAACCAAAAGAGGGATGTTAAATTCTTTTAAAAATTTTATTAATTCATATGTTAACGGAATTGTAATTTGACTTTGAAAGTGATATTTTTTTAACTCATCTTCAATTCTTAAAACGTTTATTATTACTAAACCAAAAAAGTAATCGTTATGATGCTTTTCAATGTGAACTACTAATTGTTTCTTTATGTGTTCTTCTCTGCGTCGGCTCGGACTTTTCATATAACCAAAACCAGGTAAATCTAAAATGTCGTACGGCATTTGAGGTAGCTTTATAGGCTTAATTAGTAAAGTACTTCCTGGTTGTTTGCCCGTTTTTCCTTTAAACTTTCTCGGATTTGGAAGTAAAAGTTTGGTTATTGAGCTCTTTCCTACATTACTATTCCCAATAATTAAAAGAGAGGATTTATCTACCATGACTGTTAACCATTATTTATTATATTGAAGATTTCTATATATCAAGAAAATTGTCTTTTAGAAAATCTGTGTACATTTTTTTCTTTTCACTTTCTTCTATAATTGGTCGTGTGTTAATAGGTTCTCCAACTTTTTCTAAAATTTCTTTGATGCCTTTTATTCCAATATTAATTTTGAATTTACCTCCTCTCATATATTTAACAACTTGCTTATCATTTAGAGTAAGTCTCAATATGTAGCCTAATCCAAAATAGAATTGGTTTTCTGGGATGGGATCAATGGGACTTTTGCTCGTAACTTCTTTCAGCATATCAAAAAGCAACGCCTTACTCGCAATATAATCCTCAGCCTGATAAACTAAATAATAAAGAGAGTGGTACCAAATTTTATCGCGTTTATTATTAGCACGTTCTATAAATTTTTCTGGAGTTATAATTTCCTTCTCTTTTTCTTTTTTCCGTTCTATAAGTTCTTGTTTGATACGTTCTTCTAAATCTGAAGACACTCCTCTGCTAACGGGAGTTTGGATAATATCTTCACCAGTTACTTGGCTTTCTTCTTGTTTTACTGTTTCTATAGCTTTTTGCATATCCTGAAGCTCGTCAAAATCGATCTCTTCAAGATCAGAGAAATCACTAATCATCGCTTCCTTTTGGGCTAAGTAATCTTCGTGGTCATTTGTTTGGAGCTTAGATCCAATTAACTCAAGTTCTTTTGATATTCCCTCTTCAATAGCTTGTTCGTTTTCTAAGGACTCGAGTTCTTTAACTTTTGCTATTGCTTCTTGCATTTCTTTTAATTCGTCAAGGTCTAGATCTTCCAAATCAGAAAAGTCAGTTTCGAGATTTTTCATATCTGATAAATAGGTTTCTAAATCATCTTGGTCTTGTGTTGACTCTTGTTTATCATCATCGCTTTTTTCTTCATTCTGATTTTCTTGATCTTCGGCTATTTCGATCACATCTAATCTAATTAATTCTAAATATACCTATAATATTAATAATAACCTTTAATTCTTTAAATGTTAAGATTTGTATTAATGTATATAAGTAAAATAATTTGAAAAATTGTATTAATAATAATTAAAAAAAAGACATTTAATCACATAATATTATGTCAAACGAAGAAAAAGAGTTTAAATTTAAAATAACGGTAGTGGGAGATCCCTCCGTTGGAAAAACAACTTTAGTTAAAAAGTATACTACTGGATCATTTCAAAAGGATTATATCGCCACTCTAGGCGCTCAGTTTTCAAAATACGAAGAGATCTTAGAAGGAAACCAAATTAATTTATTCATATGGGATATTGCAGGTCAAGATGTTTTTGAAACAATGCGTAGTAAGTTTTATAATGGAAGTAGTGCCGCAATTATTGTGGTTTCTCACGCACCAGAAGAAATAACAAGTTTTAATCACATTGATAAATGGCTAAAAGAACTTAATGAATATTGTGGAAATATTCCAATTGCATTATTTGGAAATAAGATCGATTTAATTGATGAGAAAGATTTAGCTCTAAACGAGGATAAAGTAAATTCAGATTTTAACGTTGGAAAACATTCGAAAGATCATAATTTCATTGGATATTTTAAAACAAGCGCATTAACAGGCCAAGGTGTTATTAAAGCATTTCAAAAGTTAGTCAGGGAACTCTACTTTAAAACTAAACTATAATTTGAATTTCTTTTCAACAAATGAATATTCTTGAACACTGAACCAAAGTAGAATATTTCTTTTTGTGAAGATTTAAAAAATTCAATTATTACTAATTAAAAAAGTAAGAAATGATTTTACACAATATTATGTCTGAAAAAGCTTTTGGATTTAAAATAATTGTTTTAGGTGCTCCAGCCGTCGGGAAAACATCGTTAATTAAAAAGTATACTACAGACTCATTTCAGAAAAGTTACATCTCTACTTTAGGGACTCAGTTTTCGAAATATGAAGAAGATGTCGAGGGTGAAAAAGTCGAATTGTTCATTTGGGACATAGCGGGTCAAGATAGTTTTAATGTAATGCGGCAAAAGTTTTATATGGGGAGTAGTGGTGCCATATTTGTCTTTTCTCACTCTCCAGAACAAACTACAAGTTTTAATGTTGTTGATAAATGGTTCAATGAACTTAAAGAACATTGTGGAAACATTCCAATTGCACTATTTGGCAATAAGATCGATCTAATTGATGAAAACGATTTATCATTGAATAAAGATAAAGCAACTTCAGATTACAATATTGGAAAATATGTAATCGATAATAGATTTCTTGGGTATTTTAAAACCAGCGCTTTAACAGGCCAAGGTGTAATTGAAGCATTTCAAGCTTTAGCTAAGAAGCTTTATTTAAGAGCTAAAATGTAAAAAATTAAAAATAATATAAAAGAAACAGAAATAATAAAAAATTTTAGGTTTTCTTGTAAATAAATCGATCCCAGCTCGAAGAATTAGCTAAATGATCAGGCATGTTTTTACGTTTACGAATTTCAAGAATTAAATCTTCTTCTAGACTTTTAGGTACTTTATCAAAACCAGAAAATTCGTATCCGAAGAACGCACGTCCTTGAGTTGAACCTCGTATATCATCAGCTATACCAATCGTTTCAGCAGCAGGAATCGTACCTTGAACTCTAACATATTCTCCTTCTGGAATTACATTCGTAATTCTACCTCGTCGCTTGGTTATAATCGAATTCACTGGTCCTTCTGATCCATCTGGTGTTTTCACATCAATTCTCTGAATAGGTTCAAAAAGATGAGGATCAGCGTCCAACATTGCTAAGGACATAGCAGAAGAAGCCATTCCAGCAATTTGTCCGTAGGAAGTATGTCGTGTGTCCTCGTGGATGGTCATATCTGTAAATACTACTTTAAAACCCGCAGCTGGTTCTTTTGCAAGAATGCACTCTCCAAGCCAATCTCTAAAAGCGGCTATTAGATAAGATTTTACTTTATCAAATCGTTGTAAACCAGATGTACCGTTCACAAGTAAGCTTCCTTGGTAAACATCTACTATGCGTCTAGCTTCTTTGGCGTCCCAACCTGCGTCCTCTCTTAAAATTTTTGCTCTATCTTTATCCTTCATCAAATCAGTGATCTTACCCGTATCGATTAATTTCTCAGTTGTTTCATCTAGAGGCTCTATGTATAACAAGATTCGGTTGTGAGCATTGGCAGATTTAGTATGTAATAGTTTGCTTTTCTTGGTAATCTTTTCTCGGTAAACGATAATTGGTTCACCGATTAAAATAGGAACTTGGTTATTGATCCGTTTGGTAAGGATTTCAATTTGAAGCGGATCGATTCCACTTAGAATGAACTCTCCAGATTCTTTGTCCCGCCGATACATTGCAGTAGGATCTGCTTGAAGCCACTTACTTACTACCGTATCTAATTTGTCGATTTCGTGAGGGTCTCGTGGCTTAACACTTCTTGAAACTACGGGTTCGCACGCATATTGGATTTTTTCAAAAGACGGTAGAAGTTTAGCTTCTTTTTTATCCTTTGGGACATCACTAGCTGACATAAATGTCTCTCCAGATGGACAAATAAAACCGTATAAAGCAAACAAATTTCCTGCAGGAATTTTTGGAATATCCAATAGATCTGTAATTTCCATGACCCCCAAACGTTTTACTCGATTACTTGTTCTGTTATTTACCAAATAAATCGAGTCCGATAGTCGGAATGATCCAGAAAAAACCCTGCCTATTAAAGTTGGTTGATATCCTCTCCTTGGATCTAAAAATAATTTGGTAATCATACCGTATAAAGGACCGTTCGGATCACTCTTTTGAAGCGCTTGTCCTAGTTCTGAGTTGAGATCACCGCCCCAAATATGAGGTATCCTGTAATTTGCTGCTTCCACAGGATTGGGTAAATGATCAACTACCATTCTTAACATTGGCTCATCGAGTGGAAGATTATCTCTTAACCACTGAATGTCTCCTTCGGTATATTTTGCGAAAACATCTTGTGGTTTTAAACCTTTATCTAATAACATTTCGTACGTAAAACCCCATCCGTGCTTAGCTGACCCTACAGCAACGCTATTTTTAGCAAAATCAACGCTCCATTTAGATCCTTCTGGCCTAATCTTTTTGATTAGCTCATTTACTTGTTTTGAAATTTTATCAATTTTCATAAATGTGTCTTCTGGGCTCAACTTAAGCTCGCTAATTAAACGATCTACTTTATTGATAAAAAGAACTGGTTTGCAAAACTCTTCACCAACGGCTAATCGGATGTTTGTTTCAGTTTGAGTCATAACCCCTTCTAAGGCATCGACGAGAATTATTGCACCATCGCTCCCTCTAAGAGCACGCGAGACTTCTCCAGTAAATGAAATATGTCCCGGCGTATCATTGATTTGAAGAATATATGGTTCATCGTCATCAGGCTTTCTAGGGTCATTGAATGCGAGTAGAACTACACTTGTAAAAATAGTAATACCTCTTGCTTGCTCTTCTTCGTCAGAATCAGTCATCTGAAGTTGTCCAGCATCTTCTTCTCGCATTAAACCTGCTCGTCTTAACAAGTAATCAGTTGCTGTTGTTTTACCGTGATCTATATGCGCTACTATGCTAAACAACCGCTTTTTTTTGTATGAACCGCTTGTAATGAGTTGCGCTATCTCGTCGGGGTTCTTTACTTTAACCATTGTAAATTCACTTTAAAATAATTTAATTTTTATTTGATTCTTATTCAATAATTGAGAAGGAAAATACGAGAAAAAATAAAAATTTTATGTAATTAGGCAATAAATTGTCTAATTCAGAACTCCTTGTTTAATTTATTTATTTCTATTCAATGTCTTAATCGGAGATTAAACGTGTGGAAGAATCATATTTATCAAAGTGTAAATTGCCCTTTTACCTGAAACTCTTTTGACATTGAAAGATTTTGAAAGATTTACAACACTTAGATTTTCTGGAAGTTTATTCTTGACAAAATCTTTTAACAATTTAAGAAATTCTGTGTAATCTCTTTTAGATTCTATCCATAAGAATTCGTCCCTTTCAAAAAAGTTTGGATTTTTTATCCTAAACTTATTAGCGTGATTTTTCTCTTTAATTGGAGGTCCCCGTCGTTCGTAATTTTCTGTTATTTTAGGTTTTTCACAAAATATAGCTATATTATATTCCTCAATATCTTCTTCAAAGTACACTTCAAATTCTATTTTACCAAATCGTTCCGCGCGAGAGAATTCTTTTTCTCCGTTTGTCTTAATGTTTTCACTGATTGAGTATAATTTATCTCTATTAATGGTATAATGTATCTCGTTAATTTCGTTTTTTAATTCCACGATGAATATTTTAGCTAAGAGAGTATCATCAATCTTAGAAATCTCAACTTCAGGTATTTTATCACTTTTAAAAAAACTTTTGTTCGGCTTATTAATAAAATCCGTTATTCTCTGATTGCAATACTTGTATGCTTTTTCTGAAATTGCAGAAGCAACATTTCGATTTTTATCTATAGGATCCGTAATGATGATGTAATCGTTTTGGAAATGTTGAATCTTTCTCAACTCTTTTAAAGTTCTATTGTAATAATCAATAGGTTTATCTTTAAGAAATTTGAAATTGTTAAACAGGTTTTGTAAGGTGCCGAAATAGTATATTAGTAACTCAGCACTATACCCAATAAATCCTACTTTTCCTACAGCACTTTTATCGCCATAACTGTGGTTAGCTTTAAAAAATTGCTTTAACAACCTAACATCGTTTTTCTGCTCAATTAATAAATTATCTTTTATAAAGCGACCGTGCCACGGTGATCTATCGACTGCCGTTATAGGTCCATATTTATGTATGTATTCCAGCTCTAAATCAAAATAAAGAACAATATCAACTTTTATTTTGACATTATTAATGAAATAATCTACAGTAACATATGGATGTTCGGCATATAAAAGTCGAGGATTATGAAATTCTTTTAGAATTAAAGATTTTAGTATCCAATTATTACACAAATAAAGAAAATCTTTCTTGGACTCTTTTTTTAACTTATTTCTGCTTAAGCCATCATATTTTGGGCTATACAGTTCATAATCTAACCCAACAAAGAGATCAATGTCAAAGTCGTTTTTTAATTGCGTTTGCTTAATTCCAGTAGAGCCTTGAGGTTCGATTTTTGTATATTTAAGATTTAACTGCTGAGCTTTTTCATCTAATAACTTCCTGAGTTTTTTAATAATTTCGTTGATAAGAGCGAGTTCTTCTTGAGTTGGAGTAATATCTTTTAAAATATTTTTGAAAATATCATTTATTAAAGTCATACATAAGAGTCTGAAGTGATTAATTAATGTTTAAATTGTTGTTATAATATAAAGGAATTCAAAATTTATCCTTTTGGAATTTAAAAGACCATAATTATTTCTTCTTAATTGGGCACCTTATCATACTCCAATGGTAAATATTTGTTCCGGGAGTTAAAACCTTATGTAAATTTCGAAAGCCAAAATGTTTATAAATTTTAACATTTCTTTCTGAATTCGTCTCAAGAAAAATTGTTTTATGGTCCTTCGCAATTTGATTTATCATGAAACTTAACATTCTTCTTCCAATTCCCTTACCTTGATGTTTCGGGTCAACACCAATAGTGGATAAATACCAATGTGGAGTTGAGATCAATTTTTTATGTAAATCCTTACAAAAATCATCGTTTTTTCTTAGAATATGTAAATTTTTCCACTTAATTTTAAATATAAGAGAAAGTGAACCGCTCTTTATTGATTTCCATATTGAAATAAAGGCATTTTTAGGTGGAAGCCACAACGAGATTCCTTTCAGATTTGAAGTGGAAAAAACTACACCATGTTTCAAACAGTATTTAATCTGGAATTTAAAAATTTTGAATAGAGTCTTATGTCTTTCCTTATCATTGGGGATTAGTTTAGAAAAAATAGGGTCTTCTTGAAAGGCATCGCTTAAAACCTCGCTAGCTAATTTTAGCTGATCATCAGATAATGAGGTTAATTTTTGGATTTCGGATATAGTTACATTCCCCACCAAGGATGTTGGAGTTTACGTTGGATTACAATATATTCTCGTAAAGCTTGTTTTTGATCTATGGTTAATTCATCGAGAAATTTTCCCATTAATTGCCTTACATGAGATTCGGGTACATTAACATATAATGTTTCGTCTTTTTCTATATCTCTTCCTATTTCTATGCCACGAATAGAAATAGCAACTTCGGTATCTTTTCCAGCTTTCTCTACAGTCTTTCCTTTATCTTGAATTTGGTGAACTCTTCTAGCTTTTACTCCTTTAGCAGTTATTAAAGGAACTTTTGGGTATAAAGTTCCTGCTTCTACAAGTACGCCAAAAACTGCGGGATCTGAGTTTCTAAATATAAAATCGGGAATCATCTGTAGCTTTGCTGGTAAAACTAATTCGCTTAATCCTTTTGCTGTTTCCTCGGCTTTTCTTATTTCTGCATACTCAATATAATCTTCAAGTAAGCGATATATAACGTTATTTGTAAAAATTCTAACGTTATCTCCTATTGCTTGTTCCTTAGCTTCGGGCAAGATAGCCACATTAAAACCTAGAACAACTGCTGAATATGGATCAAGAGATTTAACTAAATTTGCATTCATAATATCTTCTTTCTTAATTGAACCGACATCGGCAATACATATTGTCACACCATTTTTTGTAAAATGATTTTCTAAAGCTTCCAGCGATCCTAAAGTGTCAGCTTTCAAGACAACGCCCGCTTTATCAGTTTTTATCCGTATACTCTGAACTTCTTCCAATATATCATTATATATCATTTCTTCCTCAGAAGAAGTTCCAATGGTCCTAAAAGGCGAGCCTGCAATGACATCATCAATATTGGGAGCTAAAACCTTAATTCCTGATGCAGCACTTACAAATTCTTCAAAGTCAAATTTTTGTCGCGGATCTCTTATTTCATCCAATGGTTTGGGTCTTAATAACGCACGAACCTTAGATTTAATGGGTTTTTCTAAGCCACCAACAATAAATTCGTCCCCTTTGTGAATGATGCCATCGTAAATTAAAACATCCATAGTAACGCCTTGTCCTTTTTCTTTCTTCACTTCCAAAACAACGCCTTTAGCTGGCCCTTCCGAGAACTTCAAGTTTTCCGTTAAAAATTGCTGTACTAAACCCATTAAAACCATTAATAAGGTAGATATTCCTTCTCCGGTTTTAGCACTTGTAGGCACAATCGCTATTTTTTTAGTAAAATCCTTTATTTTATCGTATCGATCGATTCCTTTGAAGCCTTCTTGCAAGAAATCAACGCCAATTTGAATTAGTTTTTCGTCAAGAAAATCTTTTACATGAGGTCTTTGCTTATTGTATGAATCTAAAAAGTCTGCGTCTTTAGTAGATTTCCACCCTGAAATTCTATCGATTTTATTAGCAGCAATAACAAAAGGAACTTTCCGTTCTCTTAAAATTCTAACTGATTCCCATGTAATTGGCATGTTTCCAGCGGTTACATCAATTACTAAAATCGCAATATCCGCAATGGCTCCGCCTCTTTTCCTAAGATTCATAAACGCGGCGTGACCTGGAGTGTCGATAATTAGGATTCCAGGTAATTGAATTTCTTTTTCAGCAAATTCTTGTTTTGATTTACCCAAAAAAGTTCTAATATCCTCTGTTGGAAAGTAAGACGCTCCTATGTGTTGAGTAATTCCTGCTGCTTCTCGTTGTTGTACTACAGTCCCTCGAATATAATCTAATAGAGAAGTCTTACCATGATCAATATGGCCTAAAATACATGCTATTGGAGCACGAATAGTCTTGGATTCTGATTCAGTGTTCATTTAAAACCACTATTTGAAAGAATTAATTAAATTTCTCTAAATATTTGCAATAATTAAAAAAAGCATCAATAGATTTAGAATTTATTGAATGAGAAGTAATAAACTTAAATTTTTATTAGTAATCTTAATTATGATTTAAATATCTCTTGAGATATTTTGCTGTATGTGATGTTTTATTATCGATAATTTCTTCTGGTGTACCTTTTACGACTAATTCTCCGCCATTTTCTCCACCCTCAAGTCCAAGGTCAATAATATAATCTGAAGATTTAATTACATCCATGTTATGCTCTATTACTATTACTGTATTACCTTTATCAACTAATTTTTGAAGTACTTTCATTAAAAATTTTATGTCATGGGCATGCAATCCTGTAGTTGGTTCGTCAAGAATATATAAGGTATTTCCAGTGCTAGTTTTCCTCAATTCTCTTGCTATTTTTATCCGCTGAGATTCTCCCCCGCTTAGAGTTGTTGAGGATTGCCCTAGCTCAAGATACCCTAAACCTACATCAACTACAGTTTTTAAGGTTCGCTTTAAATTTGGAATGCTATCGAAAAATTCTAGACCTTGATGAAATGTCATTTTAAGTACATCTGAAATCGTTTTTCCCTTAAATTTAATTTCTAAGGTTTCAGCGTTGTATCTCTTACCGTTGCACAAATCGCATCTGATGTAAACATCCGGAAGAAAATACATCTCCTTAAGAATGTAACCCGTACCTTTACATTTTTTACAGTGCCCTTCTTTAGTATTGAAGCTGAATCTTCCTTTCTTATAACCTCTCTCTCTTGATTCTTCAAGTCTAGCAAATATATCTCTTATAAAATCTAATGCTTTCGTATAAGTAGCTGGAACTGACCGAGGCGTTCTTCCAATTGGAGATTGATCTATGTTAATTATTTTATCAATCTTATCGTGACCCTTTATTTCGTTGAAATCGCCCGTGCTTAAACGCGAACTGCGAGTATTTATAATGTTATGTAGTCCCTTGTATAAACAATCAATTATCAAACTTGTTTTTCCCGCTCCCGAAACGCCTGTAATACACGTAAATAACCCCAAAGGAATCTTGATATTTATATTTTTTAGGTTATTTTCACGCGCACCTTTAATTTCAATAAATTCGTCGTTAATGACTCGTCTTTTTTTAGGGACTTCAATCTTTTTTTTCCCTGATAAATATTCACCAGTTAAGGTTTTTGATTCTAAAATAACTTCAATAGGCCCTTCAGCAACGACCTCTCCCCCGTGTTCGCCTGCCAAAGGCCCAAGGTCTATAATATGATCGGCGTTACGCATAATCTCATCGTCATGTTCTACAACGATTACGGAATTCCCTAAATCTCTTAATTTCTTTAACATTTGTATCAATTGTGAAATATCTCGTTGATGTAATCCTACAGAAGGCTCGTCTAATACATACAACACACCAACTAGCCGGGAACCTAATTGTGTTGCTAACCTAATTCTTTCAGCCTCTCCCACAGAGAGTGTGTGTGATCTTCGGCTTAAACTAATGTAATCTAATCCAACATTGTCCAAAAAGGATAACCGATCTAATATTTCCTTTAGTACATCTTTAACTATCGACTTTTGGAGTTCATTCAATTGTAACTTTTTAAAAAAATTCAATGAGTCTTTGACTGCTAGATTAGATAATTCAGCGATATTGGTGTTCTCGATAAGTACAGAAAGACTTTCAGGTTTTAACCTTTGACCATTACACTGAGGACAATCAATCTGATTCATGAAACTTTCGTAAGTATCGCGAGCCCATTCAGAGCGAGTGTCCATGTATCTTCTATGCAACATGGGTATGATCCCTTCGAAAGGCCTAGCTACCTGATACTTTGACTTTATTTCGCCTTTTTTATTTCCGTAGCCATTATTTTCGCTTTCGTAATAAAATTCGATGACTTCATCTTCAGTTCCAAACAATATTTTATGTAATTTTTTAGGATCAATATCTTTTATCGCTGTTTTATCAGTGTCGAATCCATAATGCTTAGTGACTTGTTCTATTGCTTGCCAAGAATATCCCGTTAAAGAACCAAATCCGGGAATGTTTCTTATGGGTGAATCTTGAATTGTTACATCTAAATCGCTTCCTAATACTAAAGCATAATCAAATTCCATTACAGTTCCTAATCCACTGCAGTATTTGCAGCTCCCATGAGGGATGTTAAAAGAAAACATTTTATGATCAATTGGAGGAAAGGATATCCCACAATCAACACACGCTAAGTGTTCAGAATAAATTTGATCTCCTATATCGAGAACCTCTACAACTACGATTCCTTCAGTCAGTTCTAAGGCAGTTTCAATGGAGTCAGCCAACCTCGTTTTTATATCGCTTTTCATAACGAGGCGATCTACGATTACGCTGATATTATGTTTAACATTCTTTTCCATAGATATTTCTTCATCTAAAGTATATTGAATGTCATCTATCTCAACTCTAACATATCCTTGTTTTTTTAAATCGCCGAGAAGATCCTTATATTCACCTTTTCGATCTCGAATAATTGGTGCTTTAATAATGAATTTTTGATTTTCTTCAAGCCCATCTAGGATTAGTTGTATTATTTGTTGAGGTGTTTGCGGGCTGATTTCTTTGCCACAATTAGGACAGTGAGGAATCCCAATATTGGCAAATAATAGTCTGTAATAATCATATATTTCTGTGACCGTTCCTACAGTACTTCTAGGATTCTTTGACAAGGCTTTTTGCTCTATAGCAATTGCAGGAGATAACCCTTCTATTGAATCCACATCTGGCTTATCCATCTCACCAAGAAATTGTCTGGCATAGCTTGATAAAGATTCAAGAAACCTCCTCTGGCCCTCCGCGAATATAGTATTAATAACAAGCGAACTTTTCCCGCTCCCACTGATACCAGTCACAACCACAAGCTTATTACGTGGTATTTTTACATTAATATCTTTTAAATTATTCTCTCTAGCACCCTTAATGACAATAAATTCATTCATATTCTATTATTTCTTTTTAATTCTGGATATCAAAAAAGTTTTTCTAAGATATTATAAAACCTTACACTTGTATTTAAAATTAAAAAATAAAAAACAGAATCGGGGTATACAATTTTTAAATTATCAGCACCTTAATAGCTATTTTTCTCAGGTAAAAAGAAAATTATACACTAAATTTGGAATTTCATTAATTACTCGATAATAATCTCGGATTCAAGAAAAAATAAATTCTTAAATTTAAAAACGTCCAATCATATAATTAAATACATTCATATTATTTTTAGCATTTATATGAATAATTTTCCTTGCATCATAAAACGGATTATTGTGTTTAGATTAACTCGGGGTAACAGATCATATCACAACATCTTTATAGCAATCATATTAGGGGTTTTATGTGGTTTAATAATAATTTTGTTCAATTATCTTTCAGAACTTCTCACATTTGGTTTTTCGTATCTTTCTTATTTTTTGGTACCAATTATAGCGGGGCTTTCAACAAGTTTATTAGTAAAATATGGGAAATTTAAAGATAACGATTTTGCAATTAAGATTTAAGTATCTTATCTCGATTCAAAATCATATTAGCTTGATTCAATTCTTTTTCTGATAAGCCTTTATTTAAATCTTATATTTGCAAGTGTTTTAGTTGTTTCAAGAACTTAAAGTACGTGGTTTAATTCTTTAATTGAGAAAGACTTTATATTAGAACGGTTTAGCGAACCTTAGGCTGATGCTAAAACACCCGATAAAAATCCACTCTCCATAGTGTAAAAAAAATAAAATTAAAAATAGAAAAAATAATATAATTAGTTATACAACTCTTTGTAATTCTTGAAGCTCTTCAGGTGATTTTTGCAGGCCCGCATAAAGGATGAAAAATCCAGACAACAAAATGAAAACGGCTAAACTGGGAAATAAGGAAGCCCAGGGTGCAGTATAAAGAAATGGTCGTGCTATCGAAATTTCAGCACCAAGTTGGATGGGAAAAGACGATGAGAACCCTAAAAGACCTATGTAGGTATCAATTAGAATGGTTACTCCCATAAATAGAGGAATGTAAGGAATTATTTTTTTACTAATATCATAGAATGAGGTTCGTTCTCTCGCAATTAGATATGTAAAAAATGGGGTCCAAAATAAGCCAACAAG
>DAOUUT010000127.1 GCA_030668025.1 Promethearchaeota archaeon | reverse complement strand
AATAGATCTTGCTTTAATTCCATTACTTCGGGTATCGCCTCTACGATAAAATCTGCTTCTTTAATAGAATTAATTAGATTTTTATCAATAGTGAGGTTTTTAATTAGAGAGAGTGTGGTTAATCCTTGGTCTAACTTTCCTTTAGATTCAATTTTTTCTATACCAAGTTTAATATATTTTTTCGCGTTATTTAGAGCATTTTCGTTAATGTCGTTCAAAATAACCCTGTCAAACATATCTGACAGTAAAGCAACTTGGGCTATTTCTCTCCCCATGGTTCCCGCACCAACAACCGTAAATGTTTTAATAATACTTAAATCAACCATTATTTTTCTCAACTTTTAGAATTTTTAATTAATATAAAGAACAAAATTTATCAATCCATTATATAGGAAATCGAAAATCATATAAAAAAGATATTTATTACAAACTGAGACAGTAAAAAAGTACCTATTCCTAAGAAAATAGAGATAGGGAGCCCAGGCAAAATTTTATTTCTTTTTAATCCCGATATTGTAATTCCTGTTCCGATCAGAATTGCAACTGTCGTTAAAATCATAATTATTACATTATTTGTATAAAGGAAGACGCTTGAAGTAAGTAAACTGTAAAAAGCCAAATCTCCGATACCAATCTCTAATTTAGAAGTATCGTAGATCATCTCACCGTTGTTAATTTTTTCTTTTGTTTCTGCTTTTGTTAAGCTAATTTCATCGTCACTTTGGGAAGCTATATCCATCATAGCTTTAATTGGACCATGTTTATAAAGAACGCCAAAGATATCCCAAAGCGAGATGCCAATTAATATAGCTAATGTGCTCCAAAAGGGTAAAATAATACTCATCGAAGCACTAATTAATAAGCTGACATATAAAACGATTAAGTTTTTTATTTTAATTGATTTTGAAGTAAAGTATTTGTAAAGTATTAGAAAGACTAAAATTGCAGTAAGTATTGGCAAGTAGACATTAATAAATAGAAAATAAAGTTTCAAAACGAAAGTAGTTTCAGGAAATTGAACAAAGATTATATATATAATTACCTCGGAAAACATTAGAGTCATAAAAAAACTTATAAATGCAAAACTCAATCCAAAAATGTATTTTAAAACGTCTATTCCAAATTTTTTTATTAAAAAGACGATAACAAACGCTGAAACTACTGCTACTATAGTGAAAATAGCTCCATTCAATAAAACGCCCCATGCACCAAATTCGTCTTCAGAGAAGTAGCTATCCTCAATCTGAATACCCGCAACAAAAAATGTGAGATAGGCTAAAATAGCGGCAAATACAATAACTATTACAATAGGTAAGGGATATAACAAAGTTTTTATTCTGTATGTAGGTAGAAAGTGAGGTACAAAATCCTTTTCTATTACTTCTTTTTGCTTCTCGTTAATTTCCAAATTTAATTGAGCGTCTCTTTGGTCATCGTCTTGAGAATTTATTGTTTTAGGATTATCCGACATTACAATATTAGGAAAGATTTTTATAATAATTTTATAAATTTATAAAATTATTAATAGCTTAAATAGATAATAATTATGAATAAAAAAAGAGTATAACCGTTTATTAAAATAATAAAATTATGTCAAAATTTCAAAATGCTAAAGATATTTTAAATAAACAAACTCTAACATTACCATTAAATCAATCTACTTATAGACAAATTATTTTTCCATGCCATTTGGGAATTGTTTTTATTGGTAATGTTCCAACTTCTATGTTAAACAAGTTGAGATTTCATTTGGAGCAAACATTCGATTCTTTTTTTTTTGACATTCATTTTATAGAAGATACAAAGATACACCCTGATATGTTTGAATTAAGTGTTAAGGAGGAACATAATTTATTAAATAAATCTTCAGAAAAGGTCCTCCTCCAACCAACTAAGAAATTTTATGAAATTATTGTTGATAAAAAATTTGAATACAATTTAGATATTGGTTTAGGATTGACAGATTTACCAATCTATTCTAGTAGTAATGAAAATTTATTATTTCTATTTGGAGAAGCACATATTAAATATATGTGTGCTTTAGTGTCTACTCACAACTTGATAGATTTATCAGATCTTGAAGATCTTAAATTGAAAAAGAATGAAAGTAGGATCTATAAAGAAGTAATTCATGAAATTGGGCATTTAATATTGGATTGTGAGCATTGCCTTAACGATAATTGTGTTATGCGCTTTTCTAAAAATATCAAAGAAATTGATAGTAAATCTATTTATCTATGTGAGAAATGTAAATTAAAACTAGAAAAAGTTAGAGAGAGAGATAATTTTTAAAAGGTTACATTTGGTAAGTGAAGAATAAATTCTTTTACTAACTCCACACGAGTTTTCCTTTCTTCTCTATTGTATCGTAATGGATAGAGTTCGTTAATTGTGAAATTGTATAACTTAATCCATGTTTTTGCGATTTCGCTTACTTTATAATCTTGAGCTACTTTTTGTGCATTTTTTCCAAATTCTGCCCTTAGATCGTCGTCTTTTAATAACTTTATAACGGAATCTTTAAATTGATCGAGATTATTTGCCAAATATCCCGTTTCACCATGTCGAATTATATTGCTAATCCCACAAGCATTAGCTCCAACACATGGAGTTCCTTGAGCCATCGCTTCGAGTAGAACAAGTCCTTCAGCTTCAATCCACGACCACAAGCAAGTTAGATCTGCTGTATTATATAATTTTAATAAATCCGGAAAAGGTATTCTACCAGCATATGAAACGAAATCTCGATATGGTTTCTTTTTAATTATTCTTTTTACTTGGTCAGTTGATGGACCATCGCTTCCAACTAATAATAAGTGAGCGTTAGGAATTTCTTTATGTACTTCATTAAATATTTTAATAATATCTACAGGGTGTTTTTCTGGGGATAGCCTTGATGCATATAAAAGAACCTTTTTACCTTCTAAATTATATTTTTCACGAATTCCATTTTCTTTTAAATTTTTAAAATATAAATCGTGAATACCATTCGTCATGCAAACTATTGGTTCTTTAAATCTATAATCTCTTAACAAATCTTTTTTGGTTTTTGTAGCGACATGAACAAAATCGTATTTATCTACTATATGGCGTTCATACCTCCAAATAAGGTCGCCTTTTGTCAATAGGTTACCAATGATCGGAACATATTGAGCCGTATAATATTGCATAGGACTATTATGAGTTCCTATCATTGGAATCCCTAAATATTTAGCCCAATTTACTGCCATAGTTCCTACAACGGCATGCGTATGGATGTGGGAAATATCGAGATAATCGTGTTTGCAGAAAAAGATTTTATGTATGGGGGCACTTAAAACAAAACCTGTTTTAGGTGCAATCAATACACCCCCAACTTCGTGAAAATGTAAAGATTTCGGCTTTTTGTATCCATTTTGAATTCGAGGAGCAAAAACATGAACATTATGACCAAGTTTTGCGATTGCTTCGGATAAAAATCGAACAGCATGAGCAGTACCATTAATCTGACTGTACATTGTGCTGAAAAAACCGATATCAAGTACTTGTTTAACCATGGCTATTATCCCCAAACAAAGATTTTAATTGTATTGTATGTTTATCTAGAAGTTTATTTATTTTTTAAACATAAGTTTTTATTAAATTTTTCACGATTTCTTAATAAAACCGTTGAAACCCTTAGTTTTATGAAGGATATTTTTTGATTGAGATTATTTTTTAATATAATAAAGTAATATCCAGAGGAATTACAATTATTACGCAATTTTTAGGCATGCTTATTTGTAAATAATGATATAAATTAGTGTGAGAAATTTATGCCGAAATATCATATGAAAAAGAAAGAAAGGGAAATAACAGACAAAAATACAATAATTGAAATATTGAAAAACGGAAAGTTTGCGACGATTTCAATGTGTAGAGCAAGCGAACCTTATATCGTGTCTTTAAGTTATGGTTTTGACTTAAAAGGTAATTCTTTATACTTTCATAGTGCTAAAGAAGGTTTAAAGGTTGATTTTTTAAGGGAAAACTCGAATGTGTGTGGCACAATAGTCGATGATTTAGGTTATGTAATGAACGAATGTTCTCATAAGTACCGTTCTGTCGTATTCTGGGGAAAAATGGCAACTGTAGAGGATTTGGATGAAAAAAAACACGGATTTAACATCCTTCTAAATCACTTAGAAGAAAATCCAGGTAAAGTGAAAGAAAAATTCATTAAAAATGAACAAGTATATGTTAACATATGTATAATGAGATTAAATATTATTGAAATGACTGGAAAAGCATCATTGTAAGCAATTTTTATTTAAGACAAATAATTTTGAGAAACCAAAAAATTTTTTTTAACCAAATGATATTTTAATATTATGGACACTGTAGAAGAAGAAAGAATTGTCAACGAAATACTAAAAGATAGAGCGTTGTCTTATTCTATTGAATTATTAGAAGTTGAAGGGGACAAATATACTGTGCGAAATACTTTTGGCTCCACAATAATATATAAGAAAAAGGGAAGTAAATACTTCTTAGAAGACGAATTAGATTAGATTTTTATTCAAGTTCAATGAATCTACTTTTGTTACTCTGCTTTTAGAACGATTACTTGATTTTTATTTAATTAAGAGATTAGGATCGCATAAAATTCTAATACCGTATAATGTAATAGTAAACTAACTAACTATGCTATTTTTTAATAAAAAGTTATCAAAAGATTATTAATAGAGTAATATTAATAAAAGACAATTATAATTTTTTATACATAAAATTATAAAATTATTTTTTTATTATATTAACAAAGAATATTTTTTGGTTAAACTTATGAGAAAAAGAAAACTCAAATCCAAAAGTTATGATGATATGTACAAAGAACAATTTCGAGCGGTAATAGATAATTATACTTCTCTTTCTATATATAATAAAAAAAGAAGATCTTTTTGTATTATTCGAAAAAACTTAGCAAAAGATTATGAAATTGATGTCGATGCTTCAGAAGCGCCAGTATTGAACAAATTGCTTGATTCGCCGCAACCTTTTGAAAGTTCAATGGCTAATCTAAAGATTTTAGAGAATGAAATTTTTCCATTAATTGATGCTTTTAAAAATGTGTTTGGAGAGGAGAAAGAGTTAAAATTAAAATCTATTAAATTAGCAATTGGAGGAAGTAATACTGATTACGTTACAATCAGAGAAAATGATTTAACAAAGTATGATGTTAAACCAACTCTCAGTGGATTGAGGGATTTTATTAATGAAAACGATGATAGCATTTTAGGCTTTCTTGACAGTGAATATATTAGTGAAGAAGGAAATGTAATCTATTTAAATTGTGAAAAAAGGGATGCTTCTGATAATATTTACTCTTTAAAGATCAAAATCCTTGCGTCAATGCAACAGCGAGGATATTTCCTACAAGAAGAGCATAAATACTATGGTCTACAATTATTCATTATTATAGAATCAAAAAAACCGAATGATGACAAATTATTTACATTTTTAAAAGAGTTAGGAATCGATTGGGAAATGATCTTTTTCCGAAGAAGATTAGCAATTCACGATTGGACTGAGATTGAGTGTCAAAAAAATTCTGAAAACCTTAAATGCTTTATAAGAGCAAAGTATGACACATTAAATTATTTTGACATAAACAACATCATTAGAATAATAGTAAAAAATCAATTACCTTTCAATGTGGCAGATAAAATGGCTTCTTTATTATACAAGATGAAATCTGAAAGAGCTACAGAATTACAAGAAAATAAACATCAATACGACCCATTTTTAGATGAGTCAATACAAAATGAGAAAAATTATCGAAAAACACGCTATATCGATCAAGCACAACCTATTGACGAATATTCTCTAACCTTAAAAAAAGCTGAAATTACTGCAGCAGCTAAAATAGCTTGTGCTTATTTAGGAATCCATAAACAAATTAAAGTTGATAAAGATATCTCTGATGCAGAAATATTAAAATATCAAGACGAATTAACTAATTTTTAGAATTTTGAACCGTTATTTAATATAAAAAAAAATTAGAGTAATATTGATAAAGTTAATTTTAATTTAGTTTATAGGATTCTTTTAATAAATTATGGTTAATTTCACCAACTGTAATACTCTTTCCTGTTTTAACATTTGTTACTGTATAAATTGCCGGAGCGAATAATCCGGGATCAATCGCATAGAAATCGTAATTCGCTGCTTTAAATGTTTCTATAAATGGGCTTCCATAGCTAGACGATGTATTGGCTGGAGCTTTTTTAAGAAGTTCAAAAATTTCATTTTGTTTGTCCTTTTCAACGTCAATTGTATAGTAAGTCATACCAGCTGCACTAATTGAATCATTAGTTCGTCCCATAGCTCCAAGATCATCTTTAGCAATAGGAGCTATTGTAGCCGTCCCAAAACCGTCTTTGAGCACATCTAAAGGAAAATGTATTTCGTGGAGTTTATGTATACCCGTTTCTACGATTCTAGCAGCGACTTGAATAGACCCCGTTAAGCAAGCAGTAGGTGCGCAGACGGCATAAGTCTTACTTGTGTCTACTCCACATTTTTCTGCTACTATTGCCATCACTTCTTCGTTCGGTAACTTTGCGGTTTCAAAAACAATCACTGCACAGTCCGAATCATCGGTGTATTTAATTTCTTCAAATAACTTTTCAACTTTGCTTTTCGCTCTAGCAGGTCCTGAACCTAATGATTGAAAAATTGTCTTTTTTTTTATTACTCCTTCTTTTTCTACTTCTTTTTTCAATTTTACATTCCATCCAGCTAGTTGAGATGCCATACAAGATATTATTGGTTCGGAAGTATAAACATTGACACTCGGTATATAATGACCATCTAAGTTATAGGAAGTAAAATCAACAGTCCCTAATCCGCCCATACAAATTTCTCCAACTAATTTTCCCCCGTACCATGATGCATTTGTCATATCTAAGACTGTAGCGCCATTATCAAGTTTAATTATTTCGGCTTTATACAATTCTTTATTTTCAATTATTTTTTCAACAAGCTTTAAAGTTAACTCATTAATTTTGACATGGTGTGTCATATTTTTCACTTAATATTTTTTTTTAATTGAGTATTTAATATTAAATTCTTATTTTAATATATTAAATTAAGTTTATATTAAAATTTTATAAAAAAATGATTAAAAAACTTAAATTATTAATATCTGATCTTACAGAAACGATAAAATGGTTTCAAGATCATTTAAAAAAATCTGAGGCTTGTGTTCAGATATATACTCATTTAGATGCAGATGGGCTAACATCTGGGGCAATTCTTGGGAAAGCTCTATATAGAGAGGGTATTCCTTTTCAGATTTCTGTGTTAAGACAATTGGAAAGAGAAGAAATTGCAAAAATCGCAGAAAAAGTTCAGGACTATAATAATTTGTTGATTTTTTCTGATTTTGGAAGCGGGCAATATTTAGAACTCGATGATAAATTGAATAATGATAATAATAACACTCCTTATATTATTTTAGATCACCATTTTCCCCAAAATATTTCAGATAAGAATGACGATAAAATTAAAGAAGTTTACAAAAATTCGAAGCCTTGGCATATCAATCCTTATTTTTATGAAATTGATGGTAGTAAAGAAATTTCTGGAGCAGGAATGTGTTACTTCTTTGCTAAAGCGTTAAACGAGAAGAATTTAGATTTGTCTCCAATAGCACTTATAGGAGCAACGGGTGATATTCAAAATCGAGGACCTAATAATTCTTTTACGGGGTTAAATTCTATTATTTTAGAACATGCCACTAAGGCAAATTTAGTCGAAAAGGTAGATGACTTGAATTTTTCTCCTATTAAACCTATAAATGAAGCAATAGCTTACTCCACCGATCTTAATTTACCGGGATTAAGTGGAAATACGAGTAAAATGTTAAAATTTTTACAGACTTTAGGAATTTTAATGGAAAATTCAGAGGGAAATATAAGAACTTTAAATGATTTTAACCAAGAAGAAAAACAGAAAGTTACTTCGGCTATAATTAGATATATATCTCTTAAACTCGATGTTGAGCTTTCTGAAATTATAAATAAGCTTATTATTAATAGGTACATCTTAAAAAATGAATTAGTTGGTTCTGAATTACACGATTTAAAAGAATTTTCTTATCTTTTAAATTCTTGTGGGAGAAGTCATAATGGATCGTTAGGAATCGCTATAGCAATGGGGGATAGAAGAATCGCTTATAAAAAAGCTAGAGAACAGTTAGTAGAGTACAAGAAATCTTTAGCCCAAGCATTATCATGGATACATGATGAAAATAAAATTCAACTCAAAGAGCACATACAATTTTTTTTTGGAGAAGATGTCATATCAGAAACTATTATTGGTACAATTGCTTCTATGTTAATGCATAGTAAAAACGATATAATTGATAAATCAAAACCTATTTTTGGGTGTGCAAAAAGAAAAGAGGAAGGCGTATATAAAATATCGGGTAGAGCTCACGAAAGTATTGTGAAAAAGGGGGTAAACCTTTCAGAGGCGATCAGAGAAGCACTAAACCTTTCAAATTTAGATGCATTAGGGGGAGGTCATCCGCCAGCCGCAGGTACAAAAGTCCCTGTTGATAAAATTGATGACTTTTTAGAAAACTGTAATAAAATGATTAAAAAGCAATTACAAAAATAACGAGATTGTTCTTCTAATCTGGATTTTTCTATACCTTATAAGTTTCACCGATTTCAGGAGCAACTGAATTAAAACCTTTGTCTGACAAATCGTAAGCAAATGATGTTGTTGATTTTGGATCTCCATGTACACAAAAAATTAATTTTGAATCGTTTTGAAACTTTAAATCTTCGATATATCTGTGTAAATGAATTTTATCCGCATGGCTAGAAAAATCATAATAATCTACATTACACTTTGCCTTGATAAAAATATCTTTTGTACGATGATTCCTACTGTTTCTTTCTTTAAACTCGAAAACTTTTTCTTCAATTAGTTTTCTTCCTGGAGTCCCTTCGACTTGATATCCCACTAGAAAAACAGCTGAGCTTGGGTCGTTTAGGATTGAGCTGATATATTCAAGAGCTGCACCTCCCTTTAACATACCTGATGGAGATATGATTAAGCCGTCTGATCTCTTTTTAAGATTCTTTCTTTTTTCTCTAGATGTTATTAATTGAGCTTTTTTAAAAGCAGACTTATATTCAGCAAAATTTCTAAAAGAATTAGGAAATTGAGCGTACTCTATCGAAACTTTTCTTGCTAAACCATCAAGAAATATTTCACTTTTAAAATTGTATTTTTGTAAAACTAACAAGATTTCTTGTGAGCGAGCAACCCCAAAAGCAGGAACGAGAACCTTTCCGCCGTTTTCGATGATATTTAGGGTATCATCAGTAAATCTTTTTTCAAGTTCCGCTCTTATTGGATGTTCTCTTAAAGAATATGTGGATTCTGTTATTAAAACGTCAATTTCAGGCAATTTAGAGGGTTCAGCTGGAGAAACTAGGTTCGTTTCTTGAGTATTGATATCTCCTGTGTAAAGAATTCTCTTATTATCGACTTCTACTAATATAGATACGCTACCAGGAATGTGTCCTGCGTCGTAAAATGTAATATAGAAATTATCGTCAATCTTCTGACGTACTCCGTTGCTAAGAAAAGAAGCGTTTTTAATTGTTTTTTGTAACTCTCTATACCCAAATGGGTAAGGATAATTGGAGATTTTAATCGTATCCTTTATCAATATCTCTGACATCCTAAGTGTTAGAGGGTTGGTAAAGAGGGGAATATCTTTATTTTTAAATAAAAAAGGTAAAGCTCCAGAATGATCTACATGGCAGTGAGACACCGCAATAGCTTTAAGATTGCTAAAATCTCCATCTAAAGGTAATCTTTCTTCGCCCCTGAATCTAATACCATAATCTAACATACATTGTGCCCCACTATTTGACTCAATTAGGACTGCTGACCTCCCTACTTCTCTACATCCCCCAAGAAATTTTATTTGCGGCATTGTTGTTTTATTTTAGATAACTTATTATACTAAAAAATATCAAAAAACTTTTTACTTAGTTAAAACAATCCAAAAATATCAAGTTTTTTATTT
>DAOUUT010000064.1 GCA_030668025.1 Promethearchaeota archaeon | reverse complement strand
GAGAAATTAGTAGGTTACCAGATGGCGATCCTAAAGTAAAGGAAAAAATTCAACTCATTAAGGACTACACACCAACTACAACATTTCCAGAAGACGGCATATTAAAATTAGCAAAACTAGCTGTTGTCGTCGAGAAGTGGGTATTGGAAAACGAATTGGATGGTTTTGCATTTCAATGTTGGCCTTCCATAGTTTCTAATTTTGGGATCGTTCCTTGTGCGGTTATGAGTATGTTTAGCGAAGGTCTGGTCCCTGCTGCCTGTGAAGTAGATATCTCAGGGTTGATAGGAATGTACATCCTCCAATTAGCGTCAGGATCTCCCTCAGCAATTGTAGATTGGAATAATAATTATGGCAATGACTCCAATAAGATGGTGCTTTTCCATTGTAGCAATTTCCCGAAATCTTTCTTTCAAGATACAAGAATGACCGTCCATCCAATAATGGCAGAATTTGATGGTGAGGAAAATACTTTTGGCGCGATTCAGGGAAGGGTTAAGACAAAACCATGTACAATGCTCAGAATAGAAACTGATGATATTTTTGGAGAAATAAAAGCTGTAGTTGTAGAAGGAAATTATACTGATGATCCTCTTGATACATTTGGAGGATTTGGTGTTGTTAAAATTCCAAATCTGCAGGATTTACTGAAACAATTATGTCGTAGTGGATTTGCCCATCATGTGGCTGTTTCTTTAAGTGAAGTTGGTGATATTATATATGAAGCTTTAATTAACTATTTAGGATGGAGTATTGATTTTTTCAATAAATAACCATCCTTCCTCATTACTTTCAAATTCTTAAATTCTTATTTCGCTTAGGAATTAGGTAAGGTACTTTCTTTTAGGTAACGATTAAAATACCAATACCAGAATTCAAGCTTCTTACAATTCGAACTTCTTTGTTTAAATAGTTCCATATCTTTTAAAAGTGGTTTATAATGAAATTTATAAAAATTTGGATAATACCTTCCATAGAATTCTTTATTTGTTAAAACCTTATGTGCTTTCCATCTTCTAATCCACTCCTCTAAAGAATTTCCTGAAAACTCAATCCAAATTTTAATCTCTTGATCATTAAAAATGATTGTCTCAGTTTTAAATTCGGATTTTATTATTTGATCATAATTTCTTTTAGAAATGTTATCAAAATTGATAAATCTATAAAGATGTTTCATTCGAGCATTTAGCAATACAATATTCTTGACAAATTCTTCTTTATTCGCATGAAGGTTCCAATGAGAATTTGAAGGTAAAAGTATTATTTTAAAATTAGGCTCTATTGAAGTATTATCAAAAATTAAATAATGCTTCTGATCTTCATCTAAATGATGACGCGTTACGTAAAATACATATCTATTCTCTATAACTTGACCGTCTTTAGTGACAAATAGCTGTGCATCCTCTATAAAATTTTTACCAAATATATCCATTCCTAAACATAGATCTAAAAGTTGTTTTCGCTGAATAACTCTTAAGTCAATAAAGTGTTTTTCATACATCCTCCAATGTGGATTATTGATATGTCTCTTTATCCTGTATATTGCATCATGACATACTTCAGGAGCTTCAAAGAAACCCTTTCTTAACTCTTTAATCAATCTTATGCCTTCAGTTTTAGCTAAAATATAACCGTTTCTAAATTTACCAGTTAGAAAATCTCGAGAATTTGTTATAGAAATCAGTCTACTTAAATCTGTATAACCATAAACAAAATCACCGTTCTTTTTGGTTCTTCCCCTCTCTGCTTTAGTTAATGCTAATAATGAATGAATAACGATATCAAACAATTCTCTATTATTAGTATTGATTATACGTCTTGAATATTTTGATTCACATAATTCATTTATCATATTCCTTTTTTTCATTTCCTTAAATATGAGATCGCTACATTCTGCTTTAAGATCGCTAATTTTTAAGCCATCTTTAAACTCCACGCTCCCTTTATTAATCAAATGGATCTCAGTAAGTAAATTGAAATATTTTGCACAGTGTTCTGGACCTCCTTTCCCTCTTTCTCTCCTTCTAAGTTCTAAATCAAATATGTAGGATCGACTTTTTCCTAATATCTCTGAGAGCCAAGATTTTCCTCCACCTCCTCCTTTGATATATAGATTAAAAATTGATACTAGCTTATTTATAAAATCATTACTACATTTCTTTTTATCGTAATCCAATAATGCTTCCAAAAAGGAAGTATAGATTGCTGTATGATTTGAAAAAATTTCTATATGCTCAGATACTTTTTTAAAGGTTTTTGGACGAATAATTAAATTCATAGGACTCTTTTTTGATAATTCAAGTTGATAGACCCATCTTTTCGCTATATCTAAGCTGATTCCTAAAATTTTTTTAATTTCAGATGCCACAATATGACCTTTAAAGCGATGAAGCTTTACTCCTCCCGAAATATTAAGATTAAGATATTCTTTTGAGGATTTTTCAAATTCCACGATCTCAAGCTCATAATAATAAATTAAATTAATTAACCTCTTTACTAATTGAGTGTCTGCATTATCACTCTGTTTAATAGGGTAAAATACTTTTTTACTGGATTTTCGATCTTCCTTTAGCATATTTCTAATTTTTCATTTAATATTTCATCTTTTATATCTTAAGGGTTCATAAGTCTTCTTAAATCCGATTTAATTATTTCAATAGCTTTCCTTCTTTTAAATCAAAAGCCTAAAGCACCACAACTAGAAATAAGAAATAAATGGCATAAGATAAAACACATTGATTTATAAGTTAATATTAATTAGAGAATAGATCCAAATAAGATAGTTCTATTTTATCGTATTATAAAGCTATTTTATTTCTTCTTACAATGAAAAGATTTAATAGCTCGAATTGTCATATAGAGAATAAAAAATATTACATTTCAAAATGAATACAAAAAAACAGAACACTGTTTTCTTATTAGGGGCAGGATTTAATCAAGAACTCTTTGATTGGGATGGACTTAATCCTCCTTTAGCAAAGAATTTCTTTCAATTGATTGGGAGAAGTCCTCGATACGAAGGACATTTTAGAAAAAATCTTGCTAAAGTCTTTAAATTTATTGAAAAATTCTGGAAAATTAATGAAAAGGAAGTCATATCCAGAGAGATTGATCTTGAAAAACTTTTGACATTTATTGATTTAAAAATCGAAGAACTTTATGAAAAAGAGAAATTCGCGAATTTAGAAGATTATATTCAAGTACAAAATTCTCTCGTTGAAACTTTTATTTCATTTCTTCAAACATTTGATCATCAAAATGTAAGAAATGATATATATATTAAGTTTGGTAGAAAAATCTTTAATCAGAAACCAGATATAATTTCATTCAATTATGATTTATATCTTGAGCAAATTCTTCAACTCGCATCAGGAATAAGGATGCCAATTCCAGATATATTTAAAGATGCTCATAAAATGGCAGATTATAATTTACCAGAAGAACTGTTAAAGTATTCCCATTTTAACTATAATATTCCTGTCTCATATGGTGTAAAATTCGATATTGTTGGATTACATATGGCAGGTCCTACTAAATTTGAGTATAAGGATAAATTTTATAATATTAATGAGTTATACCCAAATTCAATTCTTAAACTACATGGATCATTAAATTGGAGTAAAATAAGGATGAGACCTATTCAAGGAAAAAGAATCAATGAACTTGATGAAAGCCTTATTGGAAAAATAATTCTTTCAAAAAATTATTGGGTTTCTAACCTTGATCAACATTTTAATAATTGGATCATCAAACCATATATAATTACTCCAACATTGTACAAAAGATATGACGAGAAACTTTTCAAAGAGATATGGAAAATTGCGAAAGAAAAGCTCTCTCAATGTAAAAAGCTTATTATAATCGGTTATTCTTTTCCTCCAACTGATTTTCATTGTGAGAAATTATTTTTAGATTCATTTGAAGATAATGAATTAGAACAACTTATAGTAGTTAATCCGGATACTAGTGTCGCGGAAAAAGTTAAAGACCTTACACATTTTAATCAACCTGTATCTAAATGCGAGAATCTCTATGAGTTAATTGACTTAATATAATATCAAAAATTTGTGAGATACAATGTATCGTTTTAAACAGATGTGAAAATAAAAAACTTTAAATATCACTTCCAATTTAGTAACTGATTTGACACAAAAAGACTTACAAGCCTGGTTCCAAACCCTTGTAGAGAACTTGTCCATCACGGAGGGGGGAGAACAATTCTTCAAGCAGCAAACCACGCATTTAGTAAAAAAGTTGCTTACTTAAATAATGTAGCATAAAATATTAATAACTAAAGACTACCAATTTTTTAATCGCTTTTCCTAGAACTTTTGAGTATTTAAAATCTTAAATCTTGAATTATATTACAGAAAATATTTTAGACAGATCAAAAACATAACGATTTAAAGGTTATATGATGTTTTATATTCTCCGGAATTGTGCCATGTGCTATAATTAGTATGTTTAGTGAAGGTCTAGTACCCGCGGCTTGTGAAGTAGATATTTCAGGTTTAATTGGTATGTATATTTTGCAAGTTGCTACCGAAACACCTTCGGCAATTCTAGATTGGAACAATAATTATGGCGACGATCCTAATAAAATGGTTCTTTTTCACTGCAGTAATCTTCCAAAATCATTCTTTAAAGACACCAAGATGACAATCCACCCCATTATTTCAGATCTTAAAGGCGATGATCGTAGTTTTGGAGCTATTCAAGGAAGAATTAAAAGTAAACCGTGTACATTATTAAGGATTGAAACTGACGATATTTTCGGAGAGATTAAAGCCCTGTTAGTAGAAGGAAATTATACAGATGACCCTTTAGAAACATTTGGAGGTTATGGCGTGATAGAGGTACCTAATTTACAAGATGTCTTAAAGACATTATGCAAAGAAGGTTTTGCTCACCATGTAGCCGCCTCATTAAATAAAGTAGGAGATATTGTACTTGAAGCTCTTTCAAACTATCTTGGATGGAATATAATTAATCCAAAGTAAATATGAAAAAAACTATATTTTTTTTATTTTCAAATCTTTTTCAAAAAAGCCGGATGAGATTAAATTCTTTTTTTTATCATCAAAATGAGTATAAATTTCAATAGGATCAATCTTTTTTACTGGGTCAATTATATTTTTTCTATAATTAAGTAATCTCTTGCGAGTTAGATAAATTGAATATTCAGATATGTCGCTTCCGATCCATCTTCTATTTAATCTATCGGCAACTAATAAAGTGGTTCCTGAACCACAAAAAAAGTCAGCTACTAAATCGCCTTCATTGCTTCCAATTTTAATTATTCTTTCAAGTAAATCGTGGTGCTTTTGTGTGGGAAATCCTGTCCACTCCTTTGAAGCAGGTTGCATGCATGGTATTTTCCATACATCATCCATTTTTTTATCTTTTACAACCCTATAAATAACATGCCCCTTCTCGTCTTTTGCATTTTTTAAAACTCCATCAACCATTACTCTTTTTAACTGTTTTATTGGCTTTTTACGTAAAATTCTGAGTTCATTGAAGGTATAGTTAGCAGATTTAGAGTAAACTAGGATATCATCGTGAGCCCTCGGTAAGTTCTTCTTCCCTGCTGAATATTTATTGTAGTAATACCAAACTATACTGTTGACAAATCGGTTTGCCCCGAAAATTTCATCTAACAACACTCGAATGTAATGACTTGCGTGCCAATCTAAGTGAATAAATAACAACCCATTTGTTGACAACAATTCCCTAAACAAAACAATCCTATCACGGAGCATTTGTAGGTAAGAATCAATATCTTTATCCCAATGATCAAAATACGCAATTGAATCGTAACTATTCCCATTTTCTTCTATTTTAATTCTGTAATTCGTTCCTGAGAAAAAGGGAGGATCAACGTAAATTAAATCGATCTTTCCAGAGAAATTATTCGTTAAATAATGAAGAACATTGAGATTTTCCTCCCAAAATAGCATATTTTTCCAATTATTACTTCGAAAATCTCCAAATCCCAAATCCATGGTTTTAAAATATTTGAGATATCTTTTTTTTAAATCCTTGGTATTTTCAGAAATATTTGCCTTATTTTCCCAAGTTAGTTTAACCATTATCTAATCATTTGATTATTATCTTTCTCTTCAGAAGATTGATAGATTGGATGTAATTATTGTTAAAAATGTCATCGTGATTAACAGAACAATAGTTATGATGATGTAAAAGACCAGATCAACAACATATACTTTTTTATTTTTATCTTCCTTCAATGCTCGAGTTGAATAGAAGATCTTATTTAATATCGCAGCCGATAAACCAATGGTTAACATCAACAGGGCATTCCCTTCGTTAATTAAGGATTTAACAAATGCTGTTGCTACAAAAAGAGAGGACGCGCCGCCGGAAAGAAACCCGATCACAAACACGATAATGTAATAAACAAGAATATTTATTTCAAAAAAACTTAAAACGATCGATATTATTAAACCAATTAAATATGTTCCCGAAAAGATTATAGCGCTTTTAATTGAGAGAGGGTTTTTTATGTGATCTAAAGTTAATTGAGTTTCTTTTTTTCTTAATATTAAAAATGACCCGATTAACCCAATCGAAGATGTAATTAGAATTGGGAACAAGGCATAAAATAGTAAAGTTGGAGTAATCATTAAAACGATTATCATTCTAATTAGCATAGTTTGAATTACGAGCCAAACAGCTGAGGGTGATGCGCCAGCTTCAGCTAAATCAATGGTCGTAGCTTCACTATGAGCAAAGCCTCCTAAAAAAGAAATATAATATAAATTGTTTTCAGATGTGCTCCTTAGTAAAAAGTAACTAAAATATTTTACAGCTAAAATTATAATGAAAACTAATACTATTGGCTTAACATCAATTTCAAAAACATGAAAATCGTCTGGAATCAAAATGAAAAGCAAGACTACGATTGCTATAAATTGAACTGTTCCTGTCCATTCAACATCTTTTAATCTCTTTATTTTATGAAATTGCTCTTTTGTAGAAAGAATAATTAAGAATATTACGGAAATGGCAATGGCAAGGGTTTCATTGTAATAACACATCGTTCCAACGATCATAGCTAATATCATTGATAGAGTGGTAGTATAACCTGGATCGTTTTCGCGAAACAATCTATAAACGCTTCCGATCAATAGAAAAACTATCATTCCTCCAAAAAACATTACAATAACTGTAAAACCCTCTGATACAGGGAGAAACTTATCTTGTAATATAATTAAAGATGTAGAAATCATAGAAAAAAAGATGTGATCCCGAGCACCATATTGTGCGCTGACTCTTGTGCGCTCGATCCCAATTACAAAACCACAGAAAAACGATACGATAATTTTAAAAAATAAAATGTAAAATTCTTCTGTTGATATCGTTTGTAATAAGACTAAGTAAACCATTTTTATGATATCTCCTCGAGAATTGATGGTGTAATTACGATTGTTTTAACAATTTCTTGCTAAAATGAATTTTCACAGAAAATATTCACCAGAGAAATTAATAGATAAAAGAGATTATTTCCTATTGCTGATTATTGTATTTAATTCCTGATCTGAGAGAAAACCTTTTATTGCCATAGTTTTCTTAATATTCTCAATAACTTGGGGCGCACCTTTTGATTCTTCAATATAATCCTCTAAAGATTTTACTTTGAGTTCAATCGCTTCTATTTCTTTGTGTTTCGCGTTAAGTTCATTTTTAGCGTCTATTATTTGATTTTCCTTACCGTTAATCTGGTCTGTCAATTCGTTTTTCAAACTTTCAATCTCAACATATTTATCTGAAATTGTTTGTTGAAGATCTTTTTTAGCGCCCTCGAGCTGTCGTTCTTTTTGTTCGTATTCTTCCTTTAGGTTCCCGACTTGTGTTTCTAATTCCTCTAATTTCTTCTTGGTATCTTCTAATTCCTTCGTGATAGCTTCTAATTTGCTTTCGGATTCTTTTATTTTTTCTTTATCAGTTTCTAAATTTTGCTCCAAGCTAGATTTGTTTGATTTCAAATTGTCAATTTCTGCTTCAATATTGATTTTTTCTTCTTTTATTGTATCTATTTCGCTTTTAGTTGAGGATAATTCTTGATTTTTTTCAGCTAACTTTTTTTCTTTTAATAATAATTTCTCCTTGGTATCATTTACTTCCTTAGATAACTCCTCTATTTTTTGTTCCCTTTGTTTTAGTTTTTGTTCATTTTGTTTTAGTTTCTGTTCTAAATTATTAATTTTTGACCTAAGATCTAATAAAAAATGCCCCTCTACGGGTAGCTTCTTTTCAGGTTTTTCTTCTGCTTTGGCCCAGTCTATTGAAATTCTTTTCACACCTTTATTAATTTTTTTTATTGAATTATTTTATATTAATATTTTTATTTTACAAGATATTTAATCTTTTCAAGTTAATATTTTAATCGATTAAACACAACTTTAAAATAGATTTCAAGATAAAAAATTTATAAAATATCAAGATATTATTCAAATTCCTTAAATATCAGATCGAGCTCTCTATCTGCAAGAAAGCCTTTGATTTTCATTACTTCTCTTATTCGCTCCAAAATTATAGGTGATGCTTTAACTTCTGAAAGCTGAGTTTCGAGCGATTTTATTTTTTTAATCAATTCCTCTGTTTCTTCTCTATTCTCCTTAATTTTTCCATTTAGGAGATTAATTTCGTTTTTTCTTTTTTCCATATCGGTTTTATTGTTATCTATCTCTTTATTTTTGAACTCTAATTTTTGTTCCATATCAGCTACTTTTTCTGTCGAAAACTTCAATTCACTTTCTAATCTTTCAATATTTTCGTTTGCTCTTAACACTCCTTCTTTAAATTCTTCAAGTTTTGGCTTTAATCGTGTTAATTCTATATCAACGTTTAATTTATTCTCAGAAACACCGTCTAAATTCTTTTTAGCTGATGAAAACTTTTCACTAATTTTGACTAGGCTTTTTTCTCTACCAATTAATTTATTTTGAGTTTCTTTTAAACTCTCTTTTGTTTCTTTTAGATCTTCTTTGTACTTAACTAAGGCTCTTTCTAATTCATTGATTTTAGCGCGTAAATCTAATAAGACGCTACCCTCTACCTTCTGACCTTTTTCTGGCGCTAATTCAGCACGCTCCCAATCTATACTAACTGCCGTACACCTTTTTTATTATTAAATTTAAAATGAAAATTTTTTTAAGTTTAATTATTCGTATTTCAAGTTTTTTTAATTATCTCGACCTTATATGTATTGTAACTCTCTTTTTCTTTTATAAAACTTTACTATAAATGTTAATAATTTATTAATTTATTAAGATAATTTATTTTATCAATTGTTTCTACGATCTATTTGAATTAATAAGGTCTAGCAGTTATTGCGTAAGTGTACTTGTGAATAATAATGGTAAAAATTAACATTGGCTGTGCTGGTTGGGATTATAAAGACTGGGTAAACTCTTTTTATCCTAAATCGCTTGAGAAATTTAATCGCTTAAAATTTTACTCCCGATTTTTTGATTTAATTGAAATAAATACAACTTTTTACAATGTTCCTAAATATTCGACAGTAAAGAAGTGGAACGATCGAGTACCAGAAAAATTTAAGTATGTAATAAAAGTATGGAAGAAAATTACTCACGATTTAAAAGTTCCAAATATTGCTTCTTTAATTTCTCAATTTTTTTATCAATTATCACCGATAAAAGAAAAAACTGTTGCTTATTTATTACAATTTCCACCGTGGTTTAAATTTACGAAAAAACACCTCAAACAACTAAATTTTTTAACTGACGAGCTCCCTTCGGGAAATGTGTATATCCTTGAACTTCGCGATAATTCGTGGTTCAAAAAAGAATTAATTTCAGAGTTAATAGACGGTACTAAATTTATCTTAGGAACAACGTACAAACCAGAGTTAAAAGCTTACTATTTACCTAACCAAGACAGATACTATATTCGCCTCATAGGTGACCGTGAATTAACGGCGTTTAGCCACATTCAGAGAAACCAAGAGGAAAAATTAAGAGATCTTATTCAAAAGGTTAATGATCTTGAGAATTCGCCTGATATTCGTGAAATCTTTATAATAGTTAATAATCATTTTATGGGGTTTGCCCCTGAATCCGTAAACTTGTTGAAAAAGAGATTTAATCTTCCTTTTAATCAATTTAATCAACAAAAAAAATTATCAGATTACTTTTAAAGTGTAGATATTAAAAAATTTTAAATATTCGAAGTCTATCTTTTTTTTATGGATACAATTGATAACTTGAAGAAATTATTTCTTCAAGAAAACCGGAAATATTTGATTCTGGTAATTTGGCTTCTTGTGAATATTACAATTATTCAACTACCTTTCCAATATTCAATTCAAATTCTTGGTAATCAATTAGATTTATTTGATTTAATAGGTGTAGTAATTTATATACCATTTTTGACGTTCTTAGTGTTTATATTTTTGTTTTCACTATTTGCTAAAAAAGATGTGAAGGAAGTTGCCACATGGAAAATTTTTTTGATGTTATTATTAACTCTTCCTTTAATGTTTTTTTTAATACCAATTATGGTGGGACTCTTCTTATTTTCAATAATATCTTATGTTTTCTTTACGTCGTGGTTTATCTTATACGGAGCTTATCTTACAAGTAAAAGGATAGACGATAGTTTGAAAAAGCGCATACATAGCTCATTTTATCGAAGCATTGAATTTGTTGGCGGGTCTATCTTTTCTATACTTTTGTTAGGCTTATATTTATCTGAATCACAAGGTATTGGAGCTCTTGTTGGTTTCACATTTACTCAAACCGTTTACGGCACTTTAAATTTTGTTGTAATTTTAGTTGGGCTTATAATTGTAGCATTTATCCTAGTCGGGGTTATATACATATTTAAAAAAATATTTAACGCGTGGTTGGGGATGTTTTCGCTTTCTGTTGTCATTTATACTTTTTTTCTACTTGTAAAAATCTTTTTTGCTATTAAAAACATAGGTGGAGCAAGTACATCAATAGCGACCCAATTTATCTTGTTAATTCTGGATTTATTCATACTATTATATGCAATTAGCACTTTAATGGGTTCTCAAGCTGAAATGTTAAGAAAAAGATTAAAATTTAAACGAATTGGCGTTGATTCAATATTAATTTGGTTAGTATTTTCAAAAGTAGCATACGAGTTTATTCACAACTACCCTTATAAATTATTTAGTGGTTTCGATTTTGCTATTACAATTGATGTATTAGACAATTCATTTGTAAACCTGGTTAAAAATTGGGGCGTTTTACTGTTCTTTCTTATTATACTAATAAGTTTAGGGTATGTTGAAATTAAGAAATACATCCTAAACGAAAGAGAGTTCAAAGAAAAAGTAGATAAAGAGGTTAAAGAGCTTTTAAGTCCTATCGATTTTGTAGAAAAATTGAAAGAACCTATGACTACTCCAGAACTGGAAAAAGAACAAGACTATGACGATTTAAAGTCAATTGAAGAAGAAACTGAACCTTTTTCAAAGGAAATTTCAGAGCAAAAAGAACCGGATGACCAAGATTTCGACGCTTTTTAAAAATAGTTAAAAATAATTTTTCTCTTTTTTCTTATTCATTTTTTTATTTTTAAAAATTACAAAAGTAAGAGAGATTAATCCTTTAATAACTAATTTTATTAAACAGTAAATCAAAACATATAATACATAATATTTGGGTGGCTTCTTAAATGAGCGATTGTGAGAATCTTATAGATAGGGAACTATTCCTCGAAAAATTTGAAAAATTGTCGTTAAAAATTGAACAATTAACATCTGAAATTTCTAAAATGAAAGAAAAGCTCGATAAAACTAATAAATTCAACAGAAGTTTTGGGTTAGAAGCAATTAAAAGCTCTAAACCTTTAGGGTTCGCAAGTGAGATTCATGGGCTAAAGAGTCCAACTAAAAGATACATCTTGTCTATTAGAACTGTATCAGAACTATGGAAAGGACGAAAGAATGACTTTCTAATTGCTATTAGACAACAAGAAAAAGAAACGCAAATGGATATTAAAGCACTAGGAATTAGAATTCCTATTGATGATATGAAGAACCTTACAATTTTAGCAAGAGAAGTACTATCGATGCTTTATATCTCAAGTGAATTGAAAGGTATTGAAATTACCGAGATATTAAGAGAAATAATTTCTCAGATCAATAAAGAAGGCCAAAATATGGTACGTGAAGTAAAGCAAAACATGGTACATTAGTGAGCACAATTATCTAGGGATTTTCTCTAGAAAATCGTGAAACATAAGTTTCACGAAGTGAAAGTATCTAATGCTCACATAAATATTAGATTTTTATATCCTCTAAGACATTTCTATAAATTCGACTTCAATGAGGAATTATTAAATATTTCAAGAACATTCTTATTGATTAAATATAAAATTAAAAACTTAATTTTAGTAAGATGAGATATAATGGATTATGAAGATATCATTTTTGAAAAAAAAGATGGGATTGCGCGTATAACAATCAATCGACCTCAGCGCTACAACGCGTGTACACAGCACACTGTCCATGAATTGATCGACGCTTTTAACAGATGTATGGATAAGGAAATAGGTGTTGTGGTATTCACCGGCGCTGGAGAGAAAGCGTTTTGTACTGGCGGAGATCAGACGACTCGCGAGAAAGGAGGCTACAAGGGAACGTATTTGTTGCCTTTGGAAGTTGGTTGGCAGCATGTAACTCACCAAATTCGCACATTACCCAAACCAGTTATAGCCCGTGTAAATGGATACGCGATCGGTGGAGGACATGTATGGCATGTCGTCTGCGATCTTAGCATTGCGGCAGAACATGCGCAACTTGGACAAGCTGGACCACGCGTAGGTTCCTTTGATCCGGGATATGGGACCGGTGATTTGATCCGTGCTGTTGGCGTGAAACGTGCCAAAGAGATTTGGTATCTATGTCGTCGATATACCGCTCAACAAGCCTTAGAAATGGGACTTGTTAATAGAGTTGTACCTATAGAAAAATTAGATGAAGAAGTAAATATCTGGTGTCAAGAAATATTGGAAAAGAGTCCGACAGCTTTGAAAATGCTGAAATATGCGTTCTTAGCAGAGACCGATGGGACGACGGGCATAACGCAATTAGGCGTTGGGGGGTTGTCTCTCTATTATAACACCAATGAAGCCGTAGAGGGAAAAGACGCATTTTTAGAAAAGCGTAAAGCCGATTATATGAAATTTAGGAAGAGGTGAGGCTAAAAATGGATATTAAAGATGTATGTGTAATTGGTGCTGGAGTAATGGGTTCAGGAATCGTACAATTACTCGCTACTTATGGATATAATGTGACTTTAGTTGATGAAAATGAGGAAATCTTAAATAAAGCAAAAAATGCGATTGAAAAAAATTTAGAGAGATTTTTTGTCTCCAAAAACAAAATAAGCAAAGAAGAAGCAGAGAAATATCTTAACAGAATTCATTTATTTGTAAATAAAGATGAAGCTGTTAAGGGTGTACAATTGGTAATAGAGGCGGTATTTGAAGATATGAATATGAAAAAGAAAATGTTTGCTGAATTAGACTCAGTTTGTGATAGGGAAGTGATTCTTGCTTCGAATACATCCTCCTTAAGCATCACGGAAATAGCTTCTGAATCAATACACCAAGATAGAATAGTAGGAATCCACTTTTTTAATCCGGCAACCGTCATGAAATTAATTGAATTAATTAAAGGCAAAAATACATCAGAAAAAACTTTAAAAATCGCAAAGGATTTTTCCGAAGGATTAAAAAAAACTGTAGTAATAGTAAATGATTCTCCTGGTTTTGTTACTTCGAGATTAATATACGTAATGTGTAACGAAGCTATTAATATGAAACTCGAGGGAATTGCAAGCGCAGAAGATATTGATGCTGCTTGTAAGTTAGCTTTTAATTTCCCTATGGGCCCATTGGAGCTTAGCGATCTGGTTGGATTAGATATTTACGATAAGATTGGCAATTATTTAGCCAAAGAATTCGGAGAGAAGTATAAACCTAGCCCGCTTTTAAAAGAAATGGTAAGAGATAGTTTATTAGGAAGAAAAACAAAGAAAGGATTCTATAATTATTAATTTTTTTTACTCTAATTTTTTAAATTTATATTATTTTAACTCTTCTCGTGCGATTACTAAGTTCTGAATTTCAGAAGTACCGCCCCCAATCATAAAAAATTTAGCATCTCTCATATATCTTTCAACAGAGTATTCATCAGTGTATCCGATTCCTCCATGAATCTGAACTGCTTCAGATGTGATTTCAACCGCTGCTTTGCTTGAGAAAGCTTTTGCCATTGAAGCTTCTTTTATTATATTTTTATTCATTTCCGCTAACTTTGCTGCATTATAAGTCAATAATCGAGCAGCTTGTAATTTTGTTGCCATTTCAGCTAATTTT
>DAOUUT010000201.1 GCA_030668025.1 Promethearchaeota archaeon | reverse complement strand
TTTTGAACTTTCATAGGTAAATCTAACTCGTTCCCAAATCGAAATACAAGCTTTTCTGCCGTAATAGGCTGATATCTTAAGCCCAATTCGGGTAAAATCTCACGGATAATCATTGAAAGGCTTCTATGTACTGTTCTTCGCGGCGTAAGTGACGCTTCACAGACTTCGTCTAATAATCTAGGGAAATCGTGAACCCTTATCGCGGCGTACAAAGAACCTGCTATAAACCCATTAATAGATCTTCCCATTGTTAACTTTTTTTTAGCGACAATACTATAAATTTTCCAAGCTGTTTCTGAAATATATTCAGGAATGTTTAATTTTGAGGTTAACATTTTTAATTTGGGTTTTGCTTCCCAGAAGTTCCTTTCTATACTAGAAATTAAAGAATTTTGAATTTTTGATAAGCGAGAAAATAAAGCTTGCTCTTTAGGACCTATTGATTTTCCTTTTGAGTCGGTCTTTGTGGTAGGAAGCATTGTTCGAGGGCCAAAATCCCTCCAACGGGGTTCAGTTCTTCTTCTATTCTGTATTTCTTCTACAGTATAAGCCCTTCGCTCATTCCCTACGTATGTTCGTTCTGCAATCATACCACAGTTAAGACATACTCTATTACCATCACGTTCTTCAATAAATGGATTATCACAACACTTAATACTATTTGTAGAGGACAAATTATCTTGATCATTATTCTTAGATTTTATTAGATCACGGTAATTGCTATTCATATTATATATCACAAAAATTTATTGATAAAATTGCCATCTAAACACAAATTTAATACAAAATTAGATCATGTTACTGCTTTAATAATATCATAATATCCAAGTCATAAATTTAAATCTTTGTCTTCAAAATTGTAGAAGTGATATTAGGGGAATGTAATGGGAAGCAGAATAAAAATTAAGGTCGCTATAGTAGATCTCTAAAATCCTCTGGAGTAAGTTTAGAGATTCGCTCTTCCACTTCCTTAGTCCGTAATTTACTCATCTTGAACTCGTAATCGAAAGCTTCCTTATCTTTCCTATATTTCTCAAGAAGCTCTTTCCAGAATTGGACTTTTTCTTCTCTTAGGGCTTTCAATGCATTGCTAATCAGTGAAATCAATGTGTCAAATGAGCCCAAATAATAATCAATCTCTAAGGGTGTTAGCCCTTCTTTATTCTCTTCAACTAACTCCTCAGGAATGTAATACTCATAATGTTCTAATTCTTCAATAAAACCCTTTATTGGCTTCTCAAGACTCTTATTACTAGATAGATCTTTTATTTTAAATTTTTGGTAAAGAACTTCAGAGATTTTATCAAATTCACTTTTATTATCGCCAAAATAACGATTTTTTAATGCTTCACCTTTTATTACATTGAAAAATCCTTCAAGAACCTTACAACCAAGAGCAGAATTATTATGAGAGAATAGATTTTTGATTTCTTTCCCTTCCGCATCTGTTATAGAGTAAATTATATTAAAAGAATCCTCTGTAAACACCAACTTTTCACCTTTCATATCAAAAATAAATATAATAATTAATTTATAAAAAAAAAGAAAATGAATATATTTAAATGTAAACCCTCTCTAAATTTTACTTATCCAATATTTTAAATATCTATTTGAATTTAAATCTTTTATGAATTCATTTTGAATAATAGGATCCCAGTGCATCGTAGCTTTTCTAAATTCTCCTTGTTTAAACATCTCCCACATTTACGGCTTTAATAATATCATAATATCCAAGTCATAAATTTAAATCTTTGTCTTCAAAATTAGTAGAAGTGATTTAAGGGGAATGTAATGGGAAGCAGAATATAAGGGTTTACTCATTTCTTCGCCTTTTATTATTAATAAGAATAACATTTTAAAGTTTTATAGGTCAAAAATAGAAATAAGATAAATTATTTAATTATATAAAAAACTCTATAAAAAATAAAAAATTATTTTTAAGTTGGTGTAAAAATGGATTTTTACGAAGTTGTGAGAAAAAGAAGAAGTTACAGGGTATATAAACCTGATATGCCGGAAGAAGAGAAAGTTACCCGTATTTTAGAAGCAGCAAGGTTAGCTCCAACTTGGGCAAATAAGCAAGGTATGCATTATATTGTTGTTAAAGACTCAGAGATTGTGAAAGAAATATGGGCGGCCGTTGGACAAGCACAAAAGTTTGTCGCAGCCCCGATATTTGTTGTAGGGGTAATTTCTGAATCTGGCTCAGGAGCAAACGCGAATGGTATAAAATATTTTCCTTTAGATTGTGGAATTTGCTTCGAACATCTAATCTTAGCCGCAACGGCAGAAGGTTTAGCCACTTGCTGGATTGGTTGGTTTGACGAAACTAAAATAAGAGACATCCTTAAAATACCAAAAAGATATAGAGTCTTAGCTTTAACCCCATTAGGATATCCTGTAAAACAGAAGGGGGAAGTTGAGGAACGTAAACCGCTCGAAAAGATAGTACATTACGACAAATTTTGATTATATTTTTAAAAATCTTTCTTTTTTTATTTGATTAATTTCGAAGTAAAGGTAATATAATTTCTAATTTTATTTTACATATGAAAAATGTAAATTTTTTTTACATTGTAAGAATCGATGTTAATTCAAACAAGATTATTTACGAAGAAATAACTAGGGATTCAAAATATTTTCTTTTAGGAGGTCGTGGATTGACATCTCAGATCGTTCACGACGAGGTTCCACCGACTTGCGACCCACTTGGACCCGAAAACAAACTTGTTTTAGCGAATGGTACGCTTGCAGGAAGTCCTTTCCCAAATTCTGCTCGTACTTCAGCAGGGGGTAAAAGCCCTTTAACCAATGGTATTAAGGAAGCGAATGTCGGAGGCAGACCAGCAATGATGCTTGCTAGGCATGGAATAAGGGCATTAGTGTTGCAAAATAAATCTGCAGAACTAAAAGTTATATTAATTACCGATGATGGAATTGAATTACTACAAGGCAACGAATATAAGGGATTAGGAAACTACGAACTTCATCGTAGGTTAAGAGAAAAATTCGGGGAAAACGTAGGTATTTACTCTATTGGACTCGCCGGTGAATTTATGATGAAAGCCGCTACAATTGCAGCTAATGATTTAGAAGGATATCCTAGCAGGCACGCTGCACGTGGAGGTCTAGGGGCGGTGATGGGTTCTAAAGGAATTAAGGCTATAGTAATTAAACCCACAAAAGAATCCAAAGTTAAAGTTCACGATCTAAAAAAATTTAGAGAAACTTCAACTCCATTCGCAAAAAATTTAGCAAAAACTAAAGAAGTGTTTTCTACTTTTGGAACGCCTTTAATGATGAGAGCAATGAGCGAATATCGCGGAATTCCTACTAAAAACTTTCGCATGGGTTCTTTTGATAAAATCGCAAATATTACTGGAGAAAAACTTCACGAGCTTATCATGGCTCGAGGAGGAAAAAATCGATTGGCATGTTCTCCTAACTGCGTAATAAAATGCTCTAATTTAATTGTAGATAAAGATGGTAATCACTTAACTTCTAGCCTAGAATACGAAACTTTGGCTTTGAATGGCACGAATTTAATGATTGACGATCTAGATAGCTTGGCCAAAATTGATCATTTATGCGACGATAATGGTATTGACACGATTGAGTTTGGGGGCACTGTTGGAGTTGCGATGGATTGTGGAAAAATTGAATGGGGCAACGCTCAAAAAGTTTTTGAAATCTTGGATAAGGAAATAAGAAACAACACGGAATTAGGAATATTGTATGGAAATGGCGTTAAAAATATTGGTGAGAAATTAAACGCAAAAAGAATTCCTCAAGTAAAAGGACAAGGCATTTCTGCTTACGATCCAAGAGTGTTTAAGGGAATGGGGGTAACATTCGCTACTTCTCCGCAGGGCGCTGACCACACCGCTGGAGCTGCTATAGCAGGTAGGACTGCAAGCCAAAATAAAGATTATGGTGAATTAACAGAAAACGAAGGTAAATTCGACTTATCTTACGAATTGCAATTATATACGATTGTCATGGATTCGATGGGTTGTTGCTTTTTTATTGGTCCCAGTTACGAAAATATGGAGCTTATTGCTCGTGCGACTAATGCTATGTATGGCCTCAATTTAACAAGAGACGATGTAATCGATATTGGGAAAAATATACTAAAAACAGAAATTGAATTTAACGAAAAAGCAGGCATCACAAATAGTACGAATGATGTACCCGAATTTTTCAGAAAAGAGCCATCAGAGCCTACTGGTTTAAAATACACTTTTTCTAAAGAAGATTTGAAATCGTTCTGGGATAAATTGAGCGAATAACTCTTTTTTTAAATTTAAATTAAATATAGTTTAGTAAACCTTTTTTTTTCATACTTATTTCTGCTACGATTATTAACAGTATTCCTATTAAAGCGAGGAGTAATGGTAATAAAATAACAACGAGTAAGTTATTCAGAATAAAATTGGCAAACCATAAAAATAAATTTATAATACAGTATCCTAAACCACTAAAAATGAAGATTAATTTGTTTTTCTTATAGAGCGATAACGATAAGTGCCAACAACTAATAAGTAGGAGGTTAGAACTTGTAATTAAAGCGAATATTATCATCAAAAATGAACTAAAAAAAACGGCTGTTATGATGAGACTTATGTTTATTGTTACTATTATAAATAAGATTTTTGACGAATTTTTAACAATAATATCCTGCTCTAATTTTAAGAAAATACTCAGTATAAACGGAGGGATGCCAATTAAAATAAAGAGTAGATACAAGAGTGAATTGTTAAGAATAAAGTAATTAAAAAGTATTGACAAAATAAGACCTATTAAAATTAATGTAGTACCTATTAATCGACAAATTCCTTCCTTTTTCCCTAGAATACTCATATTTTTATTATTATAAAAATATTCCAATTAACATTCTGAAATTCTCATTTCTTTCTAATATATTATAAACTTAAATAGAAAAAAAAGTATCTTGAATTAATACTATAAAATTTGAATTCTTATTCAAAAAGAATTAAAAATTACAGCAAAGAGAGATAAATCTTGAGTGATGTAGACATTTTAAAAGAGTTAGAAGATATTGTTGGGAAAGACTATGCTTCGAATAGTCCGGGAGATTTATATATTTACTCCCAAGATCCGGGAGCATCAATTCCTCGCCCTGCAGACTTTGTAGTAATGCCACATACATCTAAAGAAGTCCAAGGCATAATGAAACTAGCAAATCGAGAAAAGATTCCCATAGTTCCGATGGGTGGTGGTTTAACGTTAAGTGGACTTGTAATTCCCGTAAAAGGAGGCATAGTTATGGATATGAAACGCATGAATCAAATCCTTGAAATAAATCAATTTAGCCGTTATGCACTTATTGAAGCTGGAGTAACAACCGGTCAAATACTTTCGCTTTTAAATGAAAACTATCCAGATCTACAACCACCTATTCCAGACGCACCTCCGTCTGCTACTGTCGCTGGAAATATGTTAATTCATGGATCAGGATATTTATCGCAAAGATATGGAGGACATGGAGCAATGATTAATGGTCTTGAAGTTGTTTTACCTAATGGTGAAGTATGCAAATTAGGATCTTGTGCGGTTTCAGATTATTGGTTTGATAGAGGACCAATTCCGGATTTTATTGGCTTATTTATTAGTGCTTTTGGGACAATGGGAGTAATAACTAAGCTTTCGATACAATTGTTTCCAAAACCCAAAATGAGAGAAATAATTTTTGGATTAATGAATGATCCTAAAGATATACCAGATTTACTACTGAAAATCACTGCGACCGGTTATGCTGAAGATATACTTCTTGGAATGCAAGATAAACCTGAATGGATGAAAGGATACATTTTCATTATGACTTATATCACTGGTGATTCAGAAGAGGATATAAGTCGCCAAAATAAGGCTCTTAAACGGATATATCGAAAGTCTAACGCGAGATTTATGAAAGCTCCAGAAAAAATGCGAAATCTGTACTTGGACAAACCTATCTTTGCTGCAGGAGCTGCTGATTTTAGAAAAGGTGGAGGATTCGAATATGTAGGAGCGTTTATGCCTCTTGAAAAAATCCCCGAAGCATATGAGAAAGGTGCAGATCTTGCAAGAAAATATGGCATACCTCCAACTTTAGGCTCTCGATTAATAGGTGGAGTTCATACCGTTGTAATGTTTTTTTCTTATTCCTTCAATAGAGCTGATCCTAAAGATATGGAAAACGCTAGAAAAGCCCTTCATGAGACTAATAAATTGGCATTAGAATTGGGAGGAATTCCATGGAAAGCTGAGTTAGAAGGACAAAGATTAACGCTTGAAAAAATGGATACTAGTTATAAAAAGCTGATGAAAACTATTAAAAACACTCTGGATCCAAATAATATCATGAATTCAGGGAATTGGGAGGTACTTTAAATATGGAAATAAACGTAGAGCAGGATTGGAAGGATATAGTTCATAGATGTTTTAGATGTGGATATTGCAAATTTACTTATGATTATTCTGATTTTAATTGTCCGAGCTATAAAAAACATCTGTTTGAGACTTATTCCACTGGCGGAAGGTTATGGCTCATTTATGGTTTAATAAGTGGGGAAATCCCGTGGAATCAGGATGTAGCGAATGTACTTTACGCATGTTCTACTTGCGGAAATTGTGCTGAAAATTGTAGGTTTGACAAATTTAACGATCTTCTGGTAGATATTATAGAAGCCGCTCGAGCAGAAGCAGTGGAAAAAGGATTTTGTCCAGAAAAGCAAAAAGCTTTAATTGAACGCATAGAGAACCCTGAGATGTACAACCCATATGGTGAGCAAAATTCTAATAACGAGGCTTTGAAGAAAGAATACGATTTACCAGATGAAGCAGAATGGGTTTATTTCATCGGATGTACGTCTAA
>DAOUUT010000247.1 GCA_030668025.1 Promethearchaeota archaeon | reverse complement strand
TGTAAACCAGTAGAAGAAATGTTGAAGAGAATTAATATATCAATGTTTGGTAAAAAATTGTATATTGAAAAAATAGATGTAGAAAAGAATTACAAATTAACTACCGAATATAAAATCACCTCCTTGCCTACGGTAATTGTGGCAGAGAGAAGGTTAAGTTTAAATATTCAAGAGGAGGATATTATTGACGCGATATTATTTGGGTTTATTTCCTCCGTAAAAATATAATTATAAAAAAAATAAACAAAAGTGAGTTTAAAAAAATGGATAGATCGTTGCTTTCGAAAATTTTAATACAAATGAGAAAACATTTGGAAGATGGAAAAGAGATTGGAGATATGAAAGTAGGGGCTTTATTAGCTCTTGGTCACCAATTAGAAGCTATATTTTACTATTTAGGTCATGAATTGGGAACCATACTAAAAGTAAAACAACTTAAAGACGTTCAAAACATACCTGAAGCATTAAAAGAAAAAATCACCGAATATAATTTAGGAGAGGTCGAGATTACGGAAAGTTCAGAGGAATTAGTTCAATTGAAACTAAGAGGGCATTCTTCAATTAAAGATCTTATCAATAGAGGAATTAAAACAGAAGGAAGTTTTTGTTCCTTCGAAGCGGGTTTATTAGCCGGTTTGGTTGAAAGAATGACTAATATACATTGTTTCGCTCAAGAAGTAGATTGCAGTTTACAATCAGGAAATACCTATTGTGAATTTATGATCGTGTTTCAAAAAGATTAATTTAAAATCCATCATCTTTCAAGTATTTTGAGTTTGTTAGTGTAGGTATAAAAATAAAGTTGAAATTAAAATTCTAGTTAAGGTTCAACGAACAAATTTTAATTTCAGATACAACTTTTTTTGAGAGTAATTCTGAATTAGTAGTTTGCAAATTTAACTCAATAATTTTAGATCGACCAAACAAGATTAGCCTTAATAATATTAAAAATAAAAAAATAAATAATGAAAAAATTAAATGAAGGTTATATCTTGGTAATCAGCATCGCCTAATTCCTTTTTTGCGACACCAAGCTCCCGTACTTGTTTATTTAACTCCTTTACAGCTTCTCTAACTATTTCTTTTTTTTTTGCTCCTGTGCAAACAATCCTTCCAGTGCTGAATATTAAAAATACGGTTTTAGGATCTGGCATTCGGTAGATTAACCCCGGGAAGACTTCTGGCTCGTACATAGCGAACTCCATAACAATAGCAGCCATGTTTAAATCTATATTTGTGTGCAAATCTCCACTAGCTACTATATTTTGAATGGTAATTTCAGGATTGGATACTTTGATTCCGGCTTTTCTTATATTCTTTAATACCTTCTCCACAACCCTATCAGCTTCCGAAGCTTTGCGCATACCAGTAACTACCATCTTTCCAGTCGAGAAAATTAAAATAGTTGCTTTAGGTTTTAGAATTCTCATAACTAATCCTGGAAATCTTTCAGGATTATATTCAACATCAGCATGTTTGCGAGCAATTATATTTAAATCTATTTTTTCTGTGATCTCGACAACTACAGTTGCTACCACGTTCTCGATCTTGTAATCGATTCCTTCGGCCTTATCCTTTTCATCGTCGAAGTCCACTTCCACCTTCACTTCCTCTACTTCCTCTACTTCCTCTACTTCTTTTACTTCTTTTACGGTTTTAACCATGTTACATCAATATTGATAAATATGAATTAATTTAAAAAAAATTAAATTCTTTAAAAAGGGTATTTCTTTATAAATGATTTTTGGTTTATAAAGTCTTTATAAATGATTTAATTTTTATAATTTTCTTTAAAATAAAGTTAATTAAAAATAACCTATAGCTTAAATCTAAAAGGCTATTTATTCAAATTTTTATCCAAAATTTTTTTTGTGATTTCTAAAAAAGCGTCTTCTACATTAGTTCCTATTTTAGCAGAAGTGGATACAAATTCCATGTTATGACTCTTTGCAAATTTGCTTGCTTCTTTCTCAGTAATTTTGATTTTATCAGTTAAATCGTTTTTATTTCCAATTAGAACCAAAGGCTCGTCTCCTCTGGCGTCTTTAAAGTCTTGGATCCAATCATGAAGCTTTTCATAAGTATTTCTTTTAGTACAGTCGTATATTACTAAAGCGCCATTTGCACCTTCTAAATATAACCTCCGGAGGCTTCTAAAGCTTTCTTGGCCACCAAGATCCCATATCTGAGCAGAAACACTGCCATACCCTTTAAGTTCCATATCTTTCTTCAATAAATTTACTCCAAGAGTTGATTTGTAATTATCCTTAAATTTATTTTCGATAAATCTATAAACCAAAGAGGTTTTACCGACATTGGCCTCTCCAAGTAAACAGATCTTCACAATATAGCTTGGTTCAGGTTCAGCGGTCATAATTATTCACATAAATTATTAACTTTTTTTACTTTCATAATAAAAGTTATCATTATTAATAATTTTCATCTAAATATTTAGGTGTATCTAAATGCGTTGAAATGATATTTCAACTAGATTAATTGGATTTAAGATAAATTAGTTTGGGTGTCAACTTTTTTCGAAATTGCATCAATGCAGTTAAAATATTCCCCATATAAGTCGTTTACTAGATTATTTGTCCTTGCTTTATGATAGGCAAAGAGAAATAATTGCTTCAAGGATACATCGTTATTGTTTTTGTATATATCTCTTTTTAAATCGAATAATTCACTATTTTGATCTATGAAATTACATAGAATGTATCTATTTTCATTACGCAACTCTAATTCATTTAATAAACCATACATCCTTAAAATTAATGGGCCTCGATATTTGATTTTGTTATGGTTGATAGATTGAAAGAATTGAAGGAATTTATTTCTCTTTAATAATACCGACATGAGTAATAATATCGTAATATTATTTATTTTCATGAATAATATCTACGTAATACATTCAATGGAGATTAATGTAGAAAGAAGTGAAATTATTTGATAAGAATAGTTATCAAAAAAAGTAGTCGAACCCTTTATACCTATTTTGAGCTTCTTTAAATTCGTATTTTATATTTTCAACTTTAGCATATTTCGGACCTTTTTTTGCGAACTCAAGTAATTTCTTTAAATCGCTTTCAATTCCTTCAGCTTCGATATAAACGCTTCCATCAGCCAGATTTTTAACAAATCCTGTTAAACCTATTTTACGTGCCACTTTCCGCGTAGTGTAACGAAAGAAAACACCCTGAACGCTTCCATATACTTTAATTATAATTCTTTTCATAAAAAGATGATTCTTACTTTAATATTTATTTCTTAATTAAGTTCTGCATTGAATTAATGTTGCGATCTAAACCCTCTTTAGACAACTTTGGATGGATATCTAAAGCAAAAATCTCTTTGGTAACTTTTTCAACTATAGGTAATTTTATTTTATTATAATCTATTTCTTTGCCATAAAAAGGACATGACCAGGGACATCCTTTTGGATACGCGATTTTTTCCTTGAATAATTTAGTTTCATATAAGGGTTTAGGGTAAAGAACTTTACTCTTAGGAAATTTGTTTAAAAATTCAGCTTTATTCAAACCGAGTTTATTTGGATGAATACGTCCTATCCAATAATTGAAAGCGGGTTCACAATAATCAGGGATATATGGTGGATCAATTCCGTCTATTTTGTTTACTGCCTCTGAGAGATATTTTGCGTTTTTGTTCCTCATACTGATAAAAGATTCTAATTTTCTTAGTTGGACTCTCCCAATAGCGGCTTGTATTTCAGTCATCCTATAATTATAGCCTAGACGATTGTATACGTACCATTCTGGTTCACCGTGATGTCTAAGTAGTCGGCATTGTTCAGCTAGTTCGTCGTTATTTGTTGTTATCATGCCGCCTTCTCCAGTAGTCATATTTTTTGAAGGGTAAAAACTAAAAGTGTTAATATCTCCAAGAGAACCAACTTTCTTACCCATATATTTTGTTCCGTGCGATTGGCAAGCGTCTTCAATCAAATATAAATTAAAATCGTTTGCAATGTCTTTAAGAGCACCCATATCGGCTGAAATACCGGCTAAATGAACTGGAATAATTGCCTTAGTTTTATCCGTAATATATTTTTTCACGGATTCGGGATCGATCGTATAGGATTTATTATCAATATCCGAAAATATTGGTATCGCATTATTGTGTAATATTGAACTTGCGGTTGCTATAAATGTAAAAGGAGGGATAATAACCTCATCTCCGGGCCCTATGTCCAAAGCGGCTATAGACATATGTAACGCAGCAGTTCCGGTATTAACACCAATAGCGTGTTTTACGCCGATGTAACGAGCGAATTCCTCCTCAAATTTTTTTACATATTCGCCGTGTAAGAGAGTCAACATTTGAGATTTCATAACTTTTAGGACTTCATTTTGTTCTTCATCTGAAAGGTTCATGGTTCTCCCAATTATTTTTTAAAAGATTCAAATTTTGAATTTATAATAATAAAAGTAAGAATTTTTTTAATAAGTATTTTTTTATTAAAGAGTGTTTAGAAGTATTCAAATAATAAGATAATAAGTATCTTTTTCGTTATCATAATTGATTATTTTATTTTTACAAAGAGCGTCAAGAACACTATCTAACCATCTTTTACTCGTATTAATAGATTTTTTAATGTCCTCATATTTCATTTCATCGTTAATAGCTAATAAAAACTGAATTTTGCTCTTTACCTTTAAATGATCTGATTTTAAAATAATTGCAAATTTCTTTTTAAAATCATATTCCATAGTTTTAAGATGAGCTACTTCGTTGCTTAATTTCGCTATTACTTCGTCTCTAGTTCTAAAAACTTTTAAGGAAAGATTATATATTCTTTCTATATGTTCTTTGAGACTATCTTCGCTTAACTCTAATTCTAACTCTTTTTTGAACTCATCTAGAATTACGGTATAATCCGAACTATCGTCGTACTTATCTAATACTAGCACGATTATGATTTCTTTGTTTTCGTTATAATATGAAATTGAATTCCAATTCTTTTCTTCAATAGTAATGTACGATTCAACAAAATTATGTGAGATTTGGATCTGTTGCACAACATTATCAGGAATTGCTACATCATTGGGATATTTCATGTATATATTTCCACCAAGAATCTCATCCCACTTAATCAAGCAAATACCTAGAGGAATAGCATCACACCTAAAAAATCAAAAGCTTCCTTTAAAAATTATAAAAGTTTTTATTAATAAATTTAATTTTTAATTTTTAATTAAAAAAATATAATATGTATATATACTGAATTGCGTACTTTCTTTTAACAACATTAAAATATTAAATTAATGCCTAAAAAAATAAATAGGAAAAAAGGCATTTTATAAATAGTGAATCTGACATGTCTCTTTATTATGTGTATATATTAGAAACAATTGCGAAAAATAACAAAAAAAGATTCTATACGGGTTATACTAATAATCTTAACAGAAGATTACAAGAACATAAAAAGGGAACTGGGGCTAAATTTTGTCGAGGGAAAAAGAAAATTCAATTGAAATATTTTCAAACTTTTGACGAAAGAAGTGCTGCTATGCAACGTGAGTTAGAAATTAAAACTTTTTCTAGGAAACAAAAAATAGAATTAATAAAAACCTTTTATGAAGCTGAAGAAGTAAGTGATTGATCAAAACTTTTTA
>DAOUUT010000030.1 GCA_030668025.1 Promethearchaeota archaeon | reverse complement strand
CATACTTCCCGGAGGAAAATGACCCTGTTTCATGTATTCTTTTGCATCTGCTGTTGAAACTCTATCGAGGTATTTATAATCAATTCTTCCGTAATTTAACGCCACTTTTTCTACATCTGTAGCAATTACTAAAATATCTGCGTTTACTTGTTCACCTAACTTTGCGCTTGCGAGATCTTTATCGATAACGGCTTCAACTCCTTGAAAGCGATTTCCTTCTTTTATAACAGGAACGCCCCCACCACCACAAGATATCACAATAAAATTCTCTTGAATTAACTTCGTAATTTCCCGCGATTGAACTATTCTTATCGGTTTTGGCGAGGGAACTACGCGCCGCCATCCTTTTGAAGTTTTAACGTATCCGGGACGCTTTTTCTTATAAGCAGGTCCAATTGGTTTGGTTGGATGTTTAAACGCACGATCGTTAGGATCAACTTCAACATAAGTTAGAACTGTAAGAAAATATTTTTCGGTATCAATACCCAATCGCATTAATTCTTCGTCTAAGGTCAATTCAATTAAAAATCCAATCTGACCTTGTGTTTCGGCAACTAATATCTGTAAAGGCATTTTTGTAATTTCAGATGTAGCTTCTTGTTGTATAAGTAGATTTCCTATCTGGGGCCCGTTTCCATGCACGATTAAAATTCGGTAATCTCCTGAAAGTTCAGCTATTTGCCTTATAGGCATTCTAAGATTATTAATCATTTCTTCGGGGGTCCCTCTCTCTCCAGATTTAATGAGAGCATTTCCCCCGAGAGCAACAATTAATGTTTTCAAATAAAAACCTCTAATAATAAGATAATTTACAAAATTGAAAAAATAATAATATTTAACTTGTTATTTAAAGTTTCCCCCGTAGGAAGAGCATAATTGCTTTTTGGCCGTGCAATCTGTTTTCTGCTTGATCAAATACAATTGATTGGGGGCCATCAATAACTTCAGTGGTTTGTTCATAACCTCGCATTGCAGGTAAACAGTTCATAAAAATAGCGTCTGGTTTCGCCGCTTTCATTATTTTTAAGGACACTTGATATGGCATGAAAATTTTCTTACGTTCCTCCTCTTTTTCAACTGGAATGCCGTAGGACATCCAAGAATCGGTATAAATTACGTCAGAATCTTTTGCAGCCTCAAAAGCGTTATGAACGATCTTCACTTCTGCTCCAGTCTCTTTTGAAATTTGAGATACTTCGTCAAGAACTACTTGTTCAGGTGTAAATTCTGCGCCCTTAGGACAAGCAACATCTAGCTTTAGACCAAAAATGGCAGCTATTCGCATTAAATCGTAGGTAACATTGTTATAAGCGTCCCCAAAGTAAGCTATTTTTAAATCTTCTAGTCTACCTTTCTTTTCTTTTATAGTTAAGAAATCCCCAATCATTTGGCAAGGATGCGCAAAATCGTCAAGCATATTGATTATAGGAACATCAGCATATTTGGCTAAATCCCAAATATCTTTTCTCTTAAACACTCTTGCTGCTATTAAGTTAACGAATCTTGAGGCTGTCTTTGCGGTATCGTGAATATTTTCTTTCTTGCCAAGAGGAGAATCCTTTATTGAATAGAAAATCGCATGACCACCTAATTGTTGCATTCCCGCTTCAAAAGATATTCTAGTTCTTAGCGATGGTTTTTCAAATATCATTAAAAGCGTTTCTCCTTTTAAGCTAGTGTCAAATTTATCGGGATTTTTCTTAATTTCTATAGCTTTATTTATAATTTTCTCGCATTCTGCTTTAGAAAAGTTAGAGATTTTGGTTAAATGCCGGACCATTTTTAATATCACTTTTACTATGTAATTTTATTTATTTATTTGTTTATCAAATTTATTAGTTTGACTTGATTTATAGGATTATTCATTATAACCTTTACTTTAAATCTTCTACTTCAAAATAATCTCGTCCATACGCAAGTTCGCTTAAAATTTCTTTATCCTTTTGATTTAACTTATCTGTTAGTAAGCGACTTAATAATTCGGCAAGACCTGGCCCCAGCATAAAACCCTGGCCACATAACCCTACAGCATTAATATATCCTTCAATATTGTTAACTTTGCCGATAATTGGATTACCATCTGGTGACATAGGGTACAAACCGCGCCATGTTCTCCTAATTTTTATATTTTTTAATCGAGGTAATAAACTAACCATACGTTTTGAAATTTGAGGTAAGTATGAGCTTGTTTCGCGTCGATCTAAGCCTGGAATATTAGGTTCAGGAGTTAAACAAAAGATAATCTTACCTTCTTTGTTTTGATAAAAATAGTAATTTTTTGAGTTTCCAAACTTTGTATCTAAGGCAGGTTTAATATCAATTACCATCGTAGAGAAAAAATTTTTAACTGGCTCCGTGATCCCTGCTTCATGGCTTTCAGGAATGACGGGTAAATCAATGCCAATCATATTTCCAATATTTTTAGCGTAACCACCTGCAGCATTAATTACAAATTGTGTTTTATACTCAGCTTTATTAGTTTTAACTCCTAAAACGACTTTATCTTTCGTAATAATATCAATAACTTTTTCATTAAACTTATATTCAGCTCCTAATTCTTTAGATTTACGATAAAAAGAATGAAGAGATAATAACGGAGAAGCATTTCCATCTTCAGGACTATATGTGCCTCCTAATAAATTTTCACTATTAATCCCGGGTATGAGTTCTTTTATTTTTTCTTTATCTACGTAATTTATATTTAACCCGTATTCTTTTTGTTGTCGAACTGTATCCTTTAGCATTTTTTCGTGTTCTTCAGTAAAAGCTAAAAAGGAGTATCCTCCTTGTTCCCACCAGATGTCATCGCCATGTAAATCCTTCCAAGTAGAAAAGATCTCTATAGATCGTTGACACAACAATATCTTACTTTTAAGCGAATGTGTAGCTCTGATCCCTCCAATAGCGTGCTTATTATCCCCTTGAGCAACGGAAGGAAAAGAATCTAAAACAAGTGTTTTAAGTCCATTTTTTACTGTTGCTAAAGCCGTTGGAACACCAACACTACCAGCACCAATAATAATTAAATCATACTTAACCATCTATAGCTCCTCCTTTTTATCTTTAGCATTGGCGAATATTCCCATTGGAACTTCTATAAACAAAGGGCGTTTTGTACCAGGGGTAATATCATCAACAGATAGCCCTTCTTCTCGAAAGATTCTCTCAATTAGAGGTGTACATGTTTTACCGCCACAAGCCCCCATCCCTACTTTTGTTAAGGCCTTCAATTCATTGAAATCTCTAACTCCTAAACATATCCATTTTCGAATTTCTCCTACAGATACGCGTTCACACCTACAAACTATAACATTGTCGTCAGTATAGGATTTTTGATATATCTCTAGGGGTTGATCATACGCAGTTTTATGAAGTTTGATAGCGACGGCAATTTTTGCTAATTCTGATGGAATTTTGACAGTAATTAATAGAGTTTTTGGAAACTCTTTAAGAAATCTTGAGCGTTTAACTTCAAATTCTCCTAATTCTCGAACATCGCTTACAACGATAACTTTTTGCCCAATACTTATTTTTTCAGAAGTTAATTCGAGAGGAAATGTAATTGATGGGTAATCCTTGTCTTTTCGATAATCAACTAGCGTTACTGCTAACCCCGGACATACAGCTACGCACTGTCCGCAGCCTATACATTCCTCTTCGCCCTTAAAATATGGAAGTTGAGTGATTAAGTTGTCCACAGTCTCAATCTGCCCTTGAGGGCACACAGATGTGCAAGGATTACATGGTATCTCTTGATTGCAATGAAAAAGAGGAAAAATGCCATCTTCTTTTTCAATTATTTTTGTTTCATGAGGAGCTGGAGGTTTTGCTTTCATAATATTTGCAAAATTTTCCAATTCATTGATATTTTCTTCTACTTCGATTCCCATCTCTTTTAACATTTTTAGGGCTTCAATTCTTCCAGTAAAAATCGCAGCTGATGCTTCAGCAATTTCTTGAGCGTCTCCAGCAACTCTAACTTTCATATTGAACTGTTTTGCTTTGTCATAAAATTCATTAACGGGATTTAACCCTACCGCAATTAAAATAGTATCGCAAGTAAATGATCTTTCAGTTCCAGGAATAAGGTTAAATTTATCGTCTAATTTACCAATTGTTATTGAATCTACTTTGTTTTGGCCGTTTGCAGAAACAATTGTATGATTGGTATAAATGGGAACACCTAACCTTCTAAGTTTATCTTCGTGAACTCTATAACCTCCACATAGAGATAGAGCTTCGATTAGACCAACAACTTCTATCTTTGCTTGGATAGCGTGATATCCCGCAATTAATCCAACATTTCCGCCGCCTACTATGAAAACTTTTTCTGCAGCTTTAACGAGATCGCGGTTAACTAAAGTTTGAAATGCACCCGCACCGTAAACTCCTGGAAGGGTATTCCCAGGAAAAACCAACATTTTCTCTCTAGCTCCAGTTGCAATTAACAGATAATTCGGATTAACTAATATGTATTCTTCATTGTTCTTCAAAACACCAACTAAATTGTCGCTAAATATGGCTACAGCCGTGCTATTGAGCCAGATATTTACTGAGTTCAACGATTTTACAACATCACCAAGAATCTCTGCTATATCGATACCACGCTTACCAGCATATACATCTTCTTGGGAACCAAAAAATTTGTGCGTTTGAAGTACTAGTTTACCACCAAGTCTATTTTTATCGTCAATTAGTGTGACATCTATTTCACGCTCTCCAAAAAGTTTGGTAGCCGATAATCCAGCTGGACCCGCACCAATAACAAGAACTTCTGTATTAATAATGTCGATATCGCCAACAACAACGGCTCCATCTACAAGAGGTAGTTCTGGTAAGCCCTTACAACTTTTTATCTCCATTCCATCTGTTAGAAGCGTCATACACGCTTTCACTGGAATGCCATCAGCGATTACATTACACTGAGAGCATTGTCCATTAGCACAAAACATTCCCTGAGGACTAGAATCTTTTATGTGATGGCCAAAAATTTTAATTTTATTAAGAAATAAAGCTGAAGATATAACCATTCCCTCAAATCCAGTTAGAGTTTTCCCGTCAAATTTGAATTCTATTTTCTTCTTATCGGGAATTTCCAGAATGGGGTGCTTAGTTATGTTTTCCATTTAGGATCATATTTTAAATATTTATTATTATTGATAAGGAGCTATAACATCAATTATTTCATCAAAATCAATTCTGAGTTTTCGTACCATCTCTATCGTGGGACAACCGTTTCTGTTCCACCCCCGCTCTAAATATACCGCATCTTGAAGTTTCACGTACTGTTCTTCACGGTGCTTACGGAGAATCTTAATTTTTTCTTCTGTAGATTTGCCATTAATTTTAAATCCTAACTCTTTAAGCTGCGTATCGTACCTTTCAGTGCGACTTTCGTATTCAAGTGGAGTAACTGGTCCAACTGCTCTATAAGGTAGATTTGAATCGTGTTCTCGAAGTCCTTTGCCCAACCTAATGTTAAAAATCCTTTGAAATGTATACACTCTTTCAGACATCTTTATGAGATCTTTCGCTGTTGATTGATGACCTGTAACTGCTGAATAATATTTAACGTAATTTTCAACGTGATCGGGAATTTTTGCTCGAACTAGTTCTCCCGTTTTAGGGTCTTTGATAGGGTAATCTGCTTGACTCGTTGGTTGGATATCGTTCCATGGTAGCTTGCATAAACCGCATAAACTAAACCAAGTCCTCCATAACGGAAAATATCTCAGAGCTCTAGCTTTGTCCTCGAATGTTGGTATCGAGTTTCTAATTACATCGTCAAAGATAAGCCAAGCTTCGTCGTGTTGCGGACCTTTATTCGTCAACCCATATCCACCCTGTTGTGCCAAGGATTCTTTAGTTACATACTCAGAAAACTCTAAACCTTTGTGTTCCATACCAATATCTTGTACAAATTGTGGGTCTGCTCCATAGGTTTCGACAAAATATTTTTTCATCTGTTTAATTCCCTTACCAACGATAACTCCGAAGCCTTCACCTTTAGCCATTTGATGAATCAACTCGATTGCAGCTTCAACGCTTCCGAAATTTAATTCCAGGCCTCCAGTTCTTTCCTTATTTAAAATACCAGCTTCATAACATTCCATTACGAAGGCTATTCCTGTGCCTACAGAAATAGTATCTAAACCATATGTATCGCAATAGAAATTTACTTCTAAAACCCATTGTACGTCCCATACGCCCCAATTTGAGCCACATCCCGCTATGGTCTCATATTCTGGACCATCAACAATAAATTTTTGACCTTTGAATGGCCCTGTCAAAACTTCGTGTCCTTCTGAATAATGCGAACAGCTAACAGTACATCCAATCCAACATCCATCCCCACCTTCTTTTCCAGAATATATCCCTCTCATTATCTCTCTACTATACGGGATATCTTTTCCACTAATTTCTTTGTGTCTTCCGAAGCGATAGTTCTCTGTTGGTAAAAGATCAGTAACATTCATAATATCGGGAAGATGCCCCGTTCCAACTCTACGCATTTCATTTTGTAATGGGTCAAGTTTAATTATTTCTTGGGTATGTGCTATCCCTATTTTTCTTGCTTCTTCTAAATTAGCAGGATTATTAGAGCCAACTGTAACTTTTGGAGCGCGACAAACCAATGCTTTAACTTTTTTATCATAAAAAACGGTCCCAATTCCCCCTCGCCCAGCTTGTTTGCTTGACGCCCATTTACGACCAGGAACATACCAAGAAAAGTTTAACATACCCCAATTTGAATGTTTTGCAGCAGGACCCGTGCTCACTACTGAAATCCGTTGTTTTTCGCGGTTATCTTGTGCGTACAACTCAGTAAGTTGCTGAGTCAATTCGTGAGAATAATTAGATAACCTCTCAGATTCTTCAACTTCTTTAATTTGAACAACGCCCTCAACTCCATCTATGTATATTAAAACTTCTTTTTGAGCTTTACCTTGAATTTCAATAGCATCAAAACCAGAGAATTTTAAATACGGACCGAAATAACCGCCAACATTAGAATCCACGATAATGTCCGTTAAAGGAGATATTGTTGTAACAATTGATTTCCCAGAACCGGGGTAAAAGATGCTCCCTCCTAAAGGTCCAGAAGAGATGCAAATTTCGTTTTCAGGATCGTTCCATTTAACAAGTCTATCTTGAGGAAGCCCATTCCACATAAGCCAAAGATCAAATCCTTTCCCCCCGATAAACTTTTCTTTCATTTCATCAGAAACGGACTTTATGCTAATCTCATTTTTAGAAAGATCAATATATAAGGTTCGATTTGTATATCCCTTTTGGACTTCTTGGATTTTATATTTCTTTTCTGTTAATATCAAAGAATTTCACTCCATATAATTAAATTAAAAACATAATTTTGAATTATGGATGATTAAATGAGACTATTGAATTAAATTTTATTTAAATCAATTTAAAATAAAGAATGATCTCTACCATTTCATAATAGCGTTGTAAAACTGAACATCGATAAAAACCCGACGATATGGATTTATAACCACAATATAATCCGCTAAGATTATCACATTTCTTTTGCCAATTCTTTTGCCCAATTCTGTATAGCATTCCAGTTTCTCGTATCATAGACTCCTGGTGTTGTCTCCTTGATTCCTGCAGCTTTGAGTTCTAATTTAAACGGACCCATAAATTTTTTAGCCCAGAATGGCATATTATTATAATCCCATATACCTCCAAACAGACCCATTGAGATTGGATGCAGATTATATTTAGAAGCTTTTTCTTCAAGGTATTTTCTTCTCGCTTCCCCTATTTTTTCGGGGTCTCCATCATTTTCGGGTAAACCTTGTGCACCAGAGGACACAAAGAGAGCCACTTTCTTATTTTCCAGTTCTCGACTAAATCGTTTCAAAAAACTTTCAGCTTTACTAGTCCATCTGTAGATCTGAATTCCGCTGCCAATAATAATAAGTTCATATTCTGCTATATCTTGAACTTTCTCTTTTTTGAGATTAACTACTTTAACATCTAATTCTTCATCTTGAAGAACTTTAGCAATTTCCTCTGCGGTACCGGTAGTTGCTCCATAACGGGTACCATATACAATTAAAATTTTGTTTTGTTTCATTTTTTTATCTTCCTCAGGAGAGATAGATGTACTATAGCCTCAATAGCAGAAACCAAGAATATTACTGTCTGTAATGTATTCAAATCCTTTTTTGTTGTACTATTAAATTAAATTAAAAAAAAAAAATTTACTTCAGATTCTTCTCAATAAATTTATCTAAGACTTCTTCTATCGTCGGACTTTTGACTGGTTCTATATCGTAAGAGACTCTAATGATAGGTTTATTGCTATTAATTAACTTTTCAAGATCAATCGGGCTACCATCAATTATAATTTCGCATTCGGCTTTATTTAGAGTTTCTTCCATGTCTTTAATCTGTTGGTCGTTGTACCCCATAGCTGGAACTATCTGTGTGATTTGCGGAAATTCTTCAAATACTTTTTTCATAGTACCCGTTACATAAGGTTTTGGATCTATAATTATAGCTCCACTATTGGTTGCCGCAACAAATCCCGCGCCGTACGACATACTACCATGCGTTAAAGTTGGTCCATCCTCTACAACAATTACTTTTTTGCCCTTTAAATCAGGATTACCTTCAATGGTAACAACTGAATTCGTATAAATTTTTGTTGCGTTAGGATTTAATTCGTTTAAATTATCCTCAACGGTTTTAACATCTTCTGGTTTAGCGTTATTCATTTTATTGATCACAAATGCGTCAGCTGATCGAGCATTTACTTCACCGGGATGATATTTCATCTCGTGTCCAGGTCTTAATGGGTCTACTACGATAAAAAGTAAATCTGGAACGTAAAACGATAGCTCGTTGTTTCCGCCGTCAAATATAATTACATCCGCTTCTTTTTCTGCTTCTCTAACAATTTTTTCGTAGTCTACTCCAGAGTAAATTACAAGCCCTTGCTCAATATAAGGTTCATACTCTTCCCGTTCCTCAATCGTGCACTCGTACTTATCTAAATCCTCGTACTTCTCAAAGCGCATGACATTTTGCTTTATTAAATCTCCATAAGGCATTGGTTCTCTTACTGCTACAACTTTATAACCTTTACTCATTAAATACCTATAAGTGGCTCTAGAGACTTGGCTCTTACCGCATCCAGTTCTAACTGCACATATTGCTACAACTGGTTTATTAGATTTGATTTGGGTAAACTTTCCAGAAATTAATCTATAATTTGCCCCAGCAGATAACACACGAGAACCCTTATGCATTAATTCTTCGTGCGAAACATCAGAATACGCAAACACCACCTCATCTATTTGATGAAGTTTAATTATTTCTTCAAGGTGTTCTTCGGGAAGCATTGGAATGCCTTTTGGATATCGTTTACCTGCTAATTCCGCCGGATATTTCCTTTTCGTCCCCTCAATTGTGCCTACATTCTGCTCTCCGGCAATCGTAAAAGCTATTACTTCGTATTCTTCATTATCTTTGAAGACGGTGTTAAATAAATGGAAGTCGAAGCCTAATGCCCCTATTATAACAACTTTCTTTTTCTTCATAAATACAAACCATTCTAATAGTGTTTTTTATATTATTATAATAATTAATTTGGGATTTGTAATAATATTTATTGATAGTATTATGGGAATGACAACCCGCTTATAAGTTCAAGCATGAAAAATATAAGAATAAAAAAAATTAGTAAATAGAGAATTATATAAAAATTCTAAAAACATTATCTTGCTTCTTTTAACAACACAATAAAATTGCTTCCTTTTGTATAATCTCCTTTGATTCTATCCTCAACTCTTATCTTGCCGTCATACTTATCCACGATCTTCTTGACGAGCGACAACCCCATTCCCATTCCCCGCTCGTTAATATTCTTTACATATTCTCTTTCGAATAGATAATTCTTCTTCTCTTCCAGAATACCCATTCCGTGATCTTTAAATTCGAATTTAATATATTGCGTATTGTCTTCCAGAATTTTGGATATATATATCTCAACCTTAACCTCTTCTTCATTACCGTTGTAGTGCACTGCGTTGTTGAGAATGTTATCGAAAATTTCGATTAGCAGTTCATTTCCGAGTACTTTTATTTCCTTAGATAATCCATTTACATCGATTTTCACATTCCTGTTTTGAAAACTGCTAATTGTGTTCTCCACCGAATTTTGTAATATATTAAAAACCCCCACAGAACTTAATTCTATTTCTGGCTTGTCTAATGTGGACAGTTTCCTTACGTTTAAAACTAAATTAGCACCCCTTTTTACGTGAATTTTAACAATTTCAGTGATGTCTCCCCATTTCTTCAACTTCTCTGGATCGTTTTGGATCATTGAATAAAATTCTACTGCTGAAACAATGCTCTGTAGTATGTTATTTATGTCGTGGGTAAATAAATCCTTGTAAAAGTTGGTAAGATTAAACGCTTTTTTGTATTTTTTTTCAGATTCTATTAAATCCTTTTCAGCTATTTTGCGATTAGTTATATCTTCAAACACTGTTGCAAACTTCCCTTTTTTTGGAGAAAATACTGATATACTAAAATGTTTATCCATTGGTGGAAAATAAGTTTCAAAATATGTTGGCTCCATTGTTTCTGCAACATTAGAATATATATCTAAGTATGGAGCCTCATCAGTTTGATAGGCATCTGTCGCTTCTTTATTTATAACATCTTCTTTCTTAATTAACAATTGTTTCTCAAACTGGGGATTAACATCTCTTATAATATAATTAAACGGTTTGTTTAGAGAGTCATAAACCATATCATGAATAGCTATTCCTTCAATTGTATTTTCAAACAATAACCTATATTTCTCTTCTGATTCTATAATTCTTTCTTCTGATTCTCTGCGCTCCTGAATGTTTCGAAAAATTAGGACGAAACCTTTAATGATTCCTTCGCTATCTTTTATTGGTGCCACACTGTCGTCAATTAGTATTTCTTTTCCATCTTTAGAAATCAAGATCGAATAATTTGCTAGACTAATAGTAGCACCTTCTTTGAAGGCTCTTGATACCAAATTTTCTACTGGTTTGCCGGTGTTTTCATTTTTAACATTAAAAATTTTCATTAGGGGTTTTCCAAAGGCTTCCTCCTTTTCCCAACCTGTCAAAGATTCTGCAATCGGATTTAAAAACAATACTTCGCCATTAGTATTCGTTGTAATTAAGGCATCTCCAATGCTATTAAGTGTAGTTTTTAGCAACATTTCACTTGCTAGTATTTTTTTTTCTACCTCCTTGTGTACGATGAATATTTTCAAGCGATTTCCAATTTCTTTTAATAAAGTTTTCTCTTCTTCAAGAAAGGGCTTTTCCTCAAGGAAACATACTGATATCCTTAAACTTTTCTCAATTCCTATTACATTTGTGCAGATACTCCAATTAGATCCTTGATAGTTTTCCGTCTGAAGAGTTATGTCGCCATACTCGATCTTTACACATGTTAACTCTGGAAATTGCATAGCGGGAGGGATTAGATCGAGCACTCCTCGGAATGTTTTATCAACAGATATACTTGATTTCTCAACAAGCTTAGAAATATTATAAAGACAATTAAGTTCTTTAATTCGTTCTTTAAGTTTACGCTCGGTTTCATTTATTTTTTTTTCTAACATTTTTTAAACCTCAACAACATTTTCAAGAGAAGATTCATTTATCGTGGTTAATAACTCCTCGAATTCAAATGGTTTAGTTATAACCGCAAATGCTCCGACTTTTAAAGCTTCTTCCTTTACTTCTTCGTCAGCCGTCGCAAATATTACTTTTGAATGAGTATCTATTTCTAAAATTTTTCTAGTCGCTTCGATACCGTTCATATTCGGCATCCTATAGTTCATTCAAACGACATCGGGCTTTTCTGAAAGAGTATTTATTTTGTTAATTGCGATTTGGCCATTAAATGCTGTTCCGATTACTTGTAATCCATTTTCTTCAAGTAATAGTTTGATTAGCTCCACAATTGCCATTTCATCATCGACAATAAAGACAGTAGTCATAGAAAATCACTTCTTCTAATGTTCCCATTAACCATCTTATATCAACCATTTTTTTAGCCGTTCTTTAGCTTCTTAGTGAGTTAAATAATTTCCTTCTTTCATTTGATTTTTGGCTTTATTAATTCTTTCATCGAGATATAGTATTATGCAACCTCTTCCACGGTTAGATCATCCGGTAAATTTTTAATGAAATCAATTACCGCGTTTTTTACAGATGGCATAGTATTCATATGATTATATATAAATTAAAATTTAACTATTGATGGAAGAAATTATAATTCTAATAAATTTTGTAATTTCTAATTAATTTCGCGGTTAATTTTCATTTCTTTTTTTCCACACATCCATTTAATTATTAATTATTTAGAATTTAGGAATCCATTTTGCTTCAGCCTTGAACATCTCTTCAACCATGTCATAGATTTGCGTCGTTGAACAAACGCTAGCGGTGTTAGGATCGAGTAATATTGCGTGGTAAATCTTTTCTCGATTCATTTCGAGGACACCTTCGACTGCTGCTTTTTGTACCATGATATTCGAAATACATAGTGCTTGACATACGGTTGGTAAGACAATTCCTCCTTGAGGATACAAGCCATGATTATCAGCAAAAATAGGGACTTCAACGCAACAACCTTTAGGAAGATTAGTAATTAAACTAGCCTCTTTATTTATTACATTTCCGTTAAATCGAAACGGCACATTCGTTTCCATGGCATTAATGATGAATGGAGCATATTCTCCTGTGGCTACTTTCTTATAGGGAAGTTTTGGCCTTTTTAGTGCTCTTACTACGCTTCTCTCGAATCTACCTTGCATTTTAACTTGCGTTAAATAATCTGCGGCTTGCTCTATCATACCTGATGTGTTCCCCTGAAATTTTTCTATAAAATCAGGTAATTTACGATAATAAGGAACGTATTCGCTTGTATGCCGGGTTTCTTCTGTCATGAAATATCCTCCCGCAGCTTTCATCAAGTCCAAGCGGATTTTGTCATGCTCTCCTAACTTTGGGTTCTCTTTGAGATTTTTTTTAATTAATGGATATGCATCTTTCCATATGGAATTTGGGTCTTCTGAATTCTTATACCAGACTTCAAGGAACCAAGCCATGTGGTTAATGCCAGCGCAGAGGAAACTAAATTCTCCAGGTTTTAAACCAGCCCAATTTCGCAAAATCATTGCCGTACCTTGAACACCATGACATAGACCAACCGTGGAATCTGGAACGATAGAGTTACAAAACCAAGTATTCATTGCCATTGGATTGGCATAATTTAAGAGTAAAGGTTTAACTCCGTCGTTATTGGCGTTGTATCCGATTTCTTGCATATCTTGCAGAATTGATTTTAATACGCTTGTCGCGCGTAGGAAGCGAAAAACACCACCAGGACCGATTGTATCCCCCACAGCCTGAGAAACACCATACTTGTAAGGTATTTCAAGATCTAACTTAAACGCATCAAGTCCGCCTACGTGGATGGAGTCAATCACATATTTCGCATCTTCGATTGCTTTTTTTTGATTTGTTGTCTTTTCAATTGTAATATCTTTATCGTCGAAAAAGTCTTCCTTGTACTTTTTTACATACCGAAACATTAAATCTAATCTCTCGGCGTGAATATCTTCAAGACAAAGAATCGTGTCTTCTTGAAGCGCTGGAAACATAAGGAGATCTGTAAGCAAGTTTTTTCCAAAAACGAGAGATCCTGCGCCAATGAAAGTAATTTTCACCACAATAATGATTTTAATACAAATAGATTTTTATAACTTTCTTTTGACAATTGACTTTCTAATCCCGCAATCAACATTAACGGTTTTGAAGTCGGATCTCCTATTGTCTCATATTCAATCTCAATATTATTTACATTCGCTTTTGGCAAAATCCATCTATCTTTTTTTTTAATTATATTCCTTTTATCTATTTCGTCTAATTAATTATCAATAGTATCATTTATTATTGAAACTGCTTCTTCAATTCCATTTTCAGCTTGAATTTTAGAACAGAGTCTAGTGGCGTTTTCACTCATTTCTTGATTATTTATAACTTTTTCAATTGCTTTTACAAGTCTTAGTATCGATAACTTCTTGCGGGGAATAGGTTTTGGACCAACACCTAATTTTTCAATCATATGTCCCCAAAAAGGTTGATCTCCATGAAAGGGAACAATAACCGAGGGAACACCCGCTATTAGACCTGCTGCAGTTGTACCAGCACCTCCGTGATGAATAACAGCTCGGACACGCTGAAAAAGCCATGAATGTGGCACAGATTCTACCATCAAAACATTATCGGGAAGCTCATTTTTACTTAATCCACCCCAACCTGAAAATACTACGGCACGTTGGTTAGTCTTATTTAAAGCTTGAAATACCAAATTTGCTGTTTCTTCGGGTGATTTACTGCTCATGCTCCCAAATCCAATATAAAGTGGAACAGGTTCGTCTTGTAAAAATTTCATTAGATCTGAAGGAGGAACCCACTGATCTGGAGGATCCAATGACCAAAAGCCAGTGATGTGAATATTTTTAGTCCAATCATTTGGTCGAGGAAAGACTGATGGACTTATTCCATAAATAATTGGACTATTTTTTAAGGAATCAGACTTAAATGGACCAAAAAAAGAAGATTTAGATAATCCAAGCACTTGCTCCCGGATTACTTTATCCGTTGGGCGATAAGCTTGCCATACAATCTGCCGAGTAAGACGATGTGATAGTCGGTACCCTCCAAGCCATCTAGGGAACTTAGGGAGGAGTGCTCCAGCAAAGGCTTTAGTGATCGTAAAAGGAATGTTCAAGGCTTGTATTAATGGTATACCCAACTTCTCTGCTATAGAATTAGCTGTAAATAAACCACTTATTCCTGCCATAACTATATCCATTTCACGACAGGCTTCAAGACTTCTTTTTGCTAACAATGCCGCATTTTCCCTTAATTCTTTTCCCATTCGAGCCATGGATGTGAGAAGCTTTCCACTTTCTAAGACTTCACGCATTTTTTCACTTCTGATAATATCTTCCATGTTAACTTCGATAGACCAGAATTCTAATCCGTGAGATTCTACTTGTTTTTCATAATTTTGATTTGTAACCAATCTCACATAATTTCCTGCCTTTACCAATCCATTTCCAAGAGCAAGAAAGGGTTGAACATCCCCCTGACTTCCCGGTGCAATAACAGTGATACGCATTATATTTAGCTCACTATAATTTACATTAAACTTTTAGTTTTTTACAGTTATCATTTTTTTTAAATTTTTCCATCGCATCCTTGAAAGCTAAACTCAATCTCTCAATAATAGGTCTTGTGACTAAAAATTGTTTAACTCGCCTTTCTATATTTTTATAGCCTTTGGTAGTTTTTAACTCATCCTTCTCTGCTTTAATTTCGATATATAAAACATTTAATCCCGTTAGCAATTCAGAATTTGATTTAAAAATGCGGAACAAATACAAATATTGATAATACGCAATTGAATTTAATTCATAAGACCGAATTCTTACACCTTTAACCTTATTTAATTCAATGTATCCCTCTTGAAGCAGATAATTTAAACCTTCAGAAACCATTCCTGCAGAGATTCTTGTAAGATCTTTTATTTTTTCTTGAGATAATTGCTTCCTTGTAAAGAAATAAGCAATTATCGGATAATATGCTTCTTTTATATCTACAAACCGCAATAGTGGACAATTTACTATAAATTCGATTATTTCTCTTTCAATATCTCTAACTGGTTTATTAACTTGGATATTTTCTACTTTCTTTATGTCATCGTTATTACCATCAGGTTTTTTGAATATATCTGAATATATGTTTTTATGAAATTTGAAGAAATTCCTTAATTCAATTACCCTTTCTATTAGAATGACTCTTAGTGATTCTGCCTCTTCATTCTTGTATTTTATCTGCTCAAGAAAAGTCAATTTTTCATTCAAGAAGAAGATGTATTTATCCATCTCCTCAATTCCAAATTCTATGGCAGAAGACATTACTTGATTAAAGGCTCCAGATAATGAATATTCAAAAGCATTCTTTTTAGCATCAAGTTTTCTTTTGTTCAGAAGACGATATTCTACATAATTATTTAGAATTTTGGATATTGAACCCCTTGAAATACCTTTTTTAGATTGCTTTTCATAAAAAAGAAGGGATAACTCTCTAAGATTTTCTTGAGTGAGCCATTGTCCTTCCCGCAACAAGAAATAAGTAAGAATATGAGATTCAATTTCCGATCTTTTATTTTTTCCATATTCTACTGAGAAATTTATAATTTCCTTCTCAAATTCTTGAATTCTTTTGTCGTAGATGTGAATATTATTTCTATTCGAAGGCATTTCTTAATGATCATATTGTTTTTCTAATATAAATATGTTTTTATAAAATATGAAAATTCATGATTGGTGAAAACATTTAAATAGTTAGAAAATTTATTTATTATTAACTTTCAATGACTCTGAATTTTCAGAATTAATGAAATAATAATACACATGAGGTGTAAAATTATAACAGAACTTCAAACAAATCAATATAAAAAATATGAAAGAAAATTAAATTCTTTTGAGAGGAGATTCTTTAGGGCACCTTTTAATATAATATCAATAGTTGCTCGAGTAAAAGGATTTATCTCAGAAGAAGGTTTAAGAGAAGCACTAAATAAAGTAAGGCATCAACATCCATTGGTCGGGGCTCGTGTTTATCTTGATGACAATTATGATGCTTGGTATACAACGGAGAATGTTCCTGAAAATCCATTAAATGTAGTACAACGTACCTCAGAAAAAGATTGGCACCAGGAGCTCTTAAATGAGTATCAAATTCGTTTTGAGTTAGGAAAAGGGCCATTAGCTCGCTTCGTATTACTACAATCAACTGAAATTTCTGAAATTATTATAATTTGTCATCATGTAGTTTGTGATGGAACTTCTTTAGCCATTTTAGCTCGAGATATCTTATTATACTTAGGAAATCCTGCTCGAAAGTCTCAAGAAATGCCTGAGCCCCCTCTAGCAACTCCAGAAAATTTTCCAACAGATGTCACGATTGGAAAAGCTATAACATTTGCAATTAATACTATGAACAAAAAGTGGCAAAATTCGAAAGCCATTTTTGACGAAGAGGATGAAGATAATATCTTTAGAGCATATTGGGATGCTTATAAATTCAACATTCTTTCGGTGGAATTAAATGAAAAAGAAACTTCAAATCTCGTTGAAAAATGCCGTCAACACGGAGTAACTGTGAATTCTGCTCTAAATACTGCGTTTCTTGCCGCAAGACGCTCTATCCGAGGGCCATTCAAAGGAGGAAGGCAAAACATCATGCTACCGGTGAATACACGTGAACGATACAGAAATCCTGTTGGCGAACATTTTGGACTTTATGTAGCTGGATTTCAATTTAAATTATCCTATAATCCAAAAAAAGATTTTTGGGAGAATGTTAAGGCTTTCGGTGAAAAAGTAAGAGAGAAACTTGATATTAACAAAGTGTTTAAATTTGCTGCTATTACAGGTCTCATTGATCAGTCTCTCGTAGATGCGCGATCATTCAGCTTTATGGGCAAAAATGTGCCCTCGAATTTCAGTAGATATGAAAAAATTCACGCTTTTAGCAACGATGAAAAAAATATTGTAAATAAAAGGGCAAAAAAGCAAATACCAAAAATGCCAGGACTTGCAATTACAAATCTTGGCAAACTGGATTATCCTACTAAATATGGCTCTTTAGAATTAGATCGTTTTATCTTTATTACCTCAGGTACTCCATTCATCGAACTTGTAATTCCCGCGGTAACAGTCGCTGGACGACTAACCTTTACAATTAATTTCCTAGAAGAAACTACTGATACTACTACTATGGAGAAAATTAAAGATAAAGCCCTTCAATATTTAGGCTTAGCAGAATAATTAGAGCAAACCAATTTTTTTTTTAGATTTTATTTTTTAATACATTTATGAAAAAAGAAAGGTAGTGGCAGTAATATTAAAGTTTATATATCTCGAAATTCAAAAGCAGAAAAAATTTTTTTTATTTTTTCTTTATCTTGGACATCAAGCCATTCAGAATAAGTATATTGTGGGGATTTTCCTACGGAATAAACTTTTGAATGCCATAATGGATTATAGGGCAACAATCCAATCTTTTTAATTCCTAAATTCTCTAAATAATTCGCCCATTGATTAAGATTTTTATCATTGAGGGTAATTTTAGGAATTAATGGAATGCGTGGCAATATCTTAACTGATTTTGATTCTAATAAAGCCGTAAAATTTTCGAAAATCTTTTTATTTGAGACTCTGCAGTATTTCATATGAAGCTTTTCATCAAAAATTTTCAAATCAAAATAAACTAAATCGATAAAGGGTAAGATATGCTCAAAAAAAGCTTCTTTATTAAAAAAACCACACGTTTCTAAACATACATGTATGTTATAAGCTTTAACTTTTTTAAGGAATAAATGGAGAAATGGCATTTGATAGGTAGCCTCTCCACCTGAAAGAGTTATTCCTCCATTTGAATTATCAAAAAATAGTTTGTCGATTAGAATTGTATCAAGTAGTTCCTTAACTGTATAAAAAGTCCCCACAAATTTCAGAGCTTTAGTTTTACAATGCGTGATACATTTTCCACAGTAAGTGCACTTTTCGATTACTATAGGATAATTTAACGAAAAATTAATAGCATCTTCTAGACAAATCTCAGTACAATCGTAACAGGCTAGGCAATCCTCAGAACTATAAGAAATCTCTTGACTTGATTGTATACATTCAGGATTTTGGCACCAAATGCAAGATAAAGGACATCCTTTGAAGAATATAACTGTTCGAATACCTGGACCATCATCTAATGAATTTCTTTTGATATTAGTTATAAATCCATTCATTCCTAGATCAAGCCTGCTATAAAGAGATTAGATATTAATTAATGAGTGTGAAATTCCGTTCTACTAATTAGTTCAAGTTGGAGTTCTTTATTTAAATCGACAAAATAGGCGTTATATCCAGAAATTCTGACCATTAACCATCGGTAATTTTCAGGGTGAACCAGTGCATCCTTTAATGTATCGGATGATACTACATTGAATTGCATCTGCATACCACCTAAATCAAAGTAGCTCTGAGTATATCCTCGAAAGTAATTGATTGTTTCTTCATGAGTATCTTTAGGATCGGGTACTAATTTAACATTAAAAGCAAGATTATTGGGCATTTTTTCACTGTCTAATGCAGCCACTGCTCTTATATTCTCAATTAAAACATCCCTATCACTAGGAACAGGAGTTAATCCTGGCGTGAACGGTTTATAGGCTCTTCTTCCATTCGGTAAAGCTCCAGAAACATTGCCGAAAGCAACGTGATTGCTCATACTCCAAAATCCTACTAAATATTTACCCCCGCGATAATTATCAAACGAGTAAAAATCGTCATAAACATAATCTATAATCTCTTGGCCTAGCTGAATCGTTTGTGAGCCATCAGTTCCAAACTTTGGTATTGATTTGATTCTTTTTAACAATAATTCCCCTTCTGGCGATGAAAAATTATTTTTTACATGTTCATTAAATACACTAAAATCAATTTCTTTTCTATCGTATACCAACGTTTTAACTACATTCAATGTATCAATAAT
>DAOUUT010000051.1 GCA_030668025.1 Promethearchaeota archaeon | reverse complement strand
TTCTTAAATTAATTTATCGATTCAGCAAAAGAAAACACATTCCTTTAGGATGTGATGAATTTTGCATAAATAATTAATAATCCTACCCCTATTTCTTTAAATAAGAATTACTCAATGTTATAATTAATGCAACTCGTTCAACAAATTCAATTAAAACGCTCAAAAATATTAGACGAAATTACTTTTCTTTCAAAAAATCTGTTTAATGTGGCGACATATACCGTGCGACAACGATTTTTCAAGGACCGTCATTGGATTCGATATAACGAGTTGTGGAAATTGCTAAAAACTCACGAATCGTATAGAAAACTACAAGAATCGTGCGGATCTCATCCGCCACAGCAAGTCCTAAAACAAGTAGATAGAAATTTCAAGAGTTTCTTTAGAGCAATCAAGGTTTGGAAAAGCGAACGGTCTAAATTTAAGGGAATGCCAAAACTTCCTCGTTACAAGCGTAAGACCGGCCATAATTTGGTCTATTTCACTTCTTTACAATGTAGGCTAAAGGATGGACACGTACTACTCACGCAAAAGATGGAGAACTTAGGTTTTCCTAAAATAAAAACCGCGTTAAAAAGCGTGAAAGGCGTTCGCATCGTTTCTTTCGGAGATCGATACAATATTGAATTAATCTACGATTACGAGCCAAAAGACTTGCACTTGAGCGAGAATAACGCTATAGGAATCGATCTAGGACTTAATAATATCGTAACTGCGTCAGATAACATTGGAAACAAACCATTGATTATCAAGGGCGGTGTTGTAAAGTCAATCAATCAATTCTACAACAAGCAACTGTCAAAATACAAATCCATGGCAAAAAAGTGCAACGACACGGATGTCACGGAACGCATCTTGAAGTTTCATCGAAAACGAAACAATAGAATGAGGGATTTCTTTCACAAGACGTCCCGAAAAATAGTCAATCACTGTATATCTAACGATATCGGGACGATCGTTATCGGATATAACAAGGGTTGGAAGCAGAAAATAACGATAGGGAAAATAAACAACCAGAACTTTGTTTCCGCGCCATTTTTAAAACTTGTCCAACAAATTGAATATAAATCTGAGATGGTGGGAATTCAAGTAATTAGAATCGGCGAAGAGTACACTTCGCAAACGTGCTCTTCATGTGGAGTCGTACGCAAGTCAAATCGCAAGTATCGTGGACTATACATTTGTAAAGATTGCGGAGCTGTTCTAAACGCCGATGTGAACGCTTCAAGAAACATTCTACAAAAAGGAGTCCCTAAATCCAAGTGGATAGGGGATAGAGGATGCTTGAACCATCCAGTAGTGTTGAAAGTCTAACCTACGAATCCATAGTCTTCAGGCTATGATTGTTCAACTAATCCCTTCATTCTTTATAATAAAATCGATAATTCTATAAAAAATTAACCAATAAAACATATTTCGCTAGTTTCGAAGTTGTAATTATATATAAGGGTAGGGATATGAAAACTTTAAGTCTGATATATTAACGATAGTAATTCACCAGATAATTTCTTAATAATAGGAACATGACCCTCTGAAAAAATATGGTTATTAATCATAACAACTGGAGGAGTCATTTCACCAAATCTCTCAACGGTTTCTTTCAAAAAAATATCTTTATATTCTATAGCAACGGCATTTTTAAGGTTTGGAATATTCTGAATCATCCTTTCTATGACTTGCCGAGTTTTACAACATTTAGAACAGAAATTTTCATTATCGTCTTTAAGAAAAACTCGAAGAAGTGGTTTATTTATTTTACTCACTAAGTTTTAACTTTTAAATGTGAAAGAATAATTTTCAATATTATAATGAAAAATATTACCTTATTTTATTCTTTTAGCATTACTCATATTTTTAAAATATCCTCAATAGTCAAGTCAAGTAAAAGTAACTAACAGAAGAACTCTTAACTTAATATTAAAGTGTAGACCATTGTATATCCCAAAATGATGAAAAAGTGAATCATTGCGAAAATCGAGCCATTTTTTAGTAAGCGTCTGTAATCCAAATTCACCACTTTGTATTTTTTTGCCATTGATAGTGTGAGAAGATCGCATGCAGAACCTTGTGGTAAAAAATTACCGGCCATATTAACACCGCCTATGAAAGCAATAATAATCGGGTTAGGAAAGAAGCCTTCTCCTATGATTGTCGAAAAAATCGGGAGAAGGATGATGGTAACGGGTGTACCTGCAAGAAATGCGGACAAGAAAGAAGTGAGACCTAACGTCATCAACACGGCCAGATAAATGTTATCATTTATCAAACTAACCAAACCAGTGGAGATTAACTCTGAAAAGCCAAAATATGATAAAGAATTCGAAAGAATGAACAAGATCGCAAATGCAATGATGATTTTCCAATCGATATCACTCTTAATATCCGAAAACTTAATATTCTTAGAATGAATAAGAAGAAGAGTTGCGGCAGATATGATCGTGACGAGGGCGGGATCAAAACCTAGGAACATGAAAACGAAAGTGGCTAGAATAATGATAATTGTTATTAAAAAGTACTTTTTATTCCGAATTACAATTCCCGGGTCGAGCATTGATAATAGTATCTCCCTATTTTTTTCAGTTGGTTTTTCTTCTTTTTTTAATATGAACCTATCCATCAAGAAAATAGTGGATATTAACGCGATTAAAAACGGAATACCCATATTGGCAAGATACTCACCAAAACCCCACCCAAATTCCTGGCCGATTATCAAGTTTTTTAAGCTCGAGATAGGCGTGAGTATTGCGCCGATGTTTATAGTAATGGTCACCCCCATCATGTACGTACCAGAAGGTATCTCTAAAATTCGACATGTTCTGTATATCAAAGGAATCAATATCAACGAGAGAGTTACATCCTCGATAAAGCCTACCATAGTACCTGTAAAAACGCAAATCATATAAAAGAATAATCGATTATCCCCTTTCGTGATATGAATCAATTTGATCGCAGTATATTCTAAAACGCGGTTATAAGTTGCAAAATAGATGATGATTTGCATGGCAAATATGAAGATTAACGTGTTAAAATTGATAAATCCAAGAATTTCTATCTCTTTAACATTACCAAGCGTGGTCATTGAAACTACTGCGATGGCTCCTACGATTAACGCAATTGGGAAATAATCTATCTTGTTCTGTGAAAAAAAAGCCATCAAAATCGCAAATAAAACCAAAATCAATATAATTGCGGGTAGGTTCATTCAATAAAAAGAAATAGTTATTATTTAAAAAATATTCCTTTGATTCGGAAATTGGAAGGCTTCAAGGAAAATTATCTCAATTCTTTTTTTATAGAAATAATCTGCTTTTTCAACTTTGGTTAATCAGTTTTAATAACTTCCCATGTGAGTTCTAAATCCACCCCAAAGTATTGATGAATTAAAATATCTCTCATTCCTGTAATTTCTTTCCAAGGGATATTTTCATGAGTACTTTTAAAATCACCAGGAATATTTTTTATAGCTTCCCCTATAATTTCAATCCTTCTAATTACAGAGTCTTGCAATTGCTTAGATTCTATAAAATCTGATTTCTTCTTATCATTAATATACTCTTCAATTAAATTTATAGCATCTAGAATGTGTTCTAAAAAGATTTTTACATTCTTTCTCATAAAATCTCAACTTCTTCAGCTAAAATTTGGTCTTTTAATAGAGGATGCAGGGAATTATAGGTTAGTACATCTACATTACACTTTAATGCTTCTTCAAGTTCTATTTTTAACCTTGCTAAATCTAATAAGCTTTTAGTTCCTTTAAATTCTATTAATATATCTATATCGCTCCCATCAGTCATCTCTTCTCTTACAATAGAGCCAAATAAGGAGGCTCTTTTAACATCATGCTCTTTTAATATTTCCAAAATGATTTTTTTATACTTTTCAATTTGAGACAACATGTTTGTTTATTAAATTATTCTAAAGTTTAGATTATCTTTACTTAGTATTATCTTAACTAAGCTTAAAAAACTTATTTACACATTAGCTTTAAATCTTCACCAATTTATAATATGAACCCGTAGCCTTAAAGAATTTAAAACTATTTAAAACAGTAAAAAACTGCTTTAGTTAATTCCATCCAATTTTGGAGTGGGGATAAACACTCTTCTAAGTGGAGTCCTTTCAATGCGCCTCGCTCCCTCGGGGCAATGGTGAACGCAGACTCCACAACCAATACATTTATTCTCATCGTCATGAGCCTTGCCATCTATTAAAAAAATTGCTTCAATCGGACATTTTTCCACGCAAACTCCACACCCTATGCATTTATTTTTACAGCAATTACATAAACCCACTTCTTCGTTTTTCGTGTCGAAATCATCATGAATTTTTTTATGCTAATTTAACCTGGTTTTCTAAGTATTCAGAAAATATTATAAACCTTCAGATATAAACTATAATCAATTACAAAGGCGTGAAAATTTTGATGAAGTTAAACTCGAAGAAAAGCATGGGATATATTATTATTTTCATTTTTTTATTAGTTCTAATTGTTTTAATATGTTGTAATCAGCTTGATAAAATTCTTTTCTTTCCAGCAATTACACCTGCAGAGTGGTGCGCAAGTCAACCTTGCATAGAACTTTATTTCTTTTCATTAAAAATAATACTGGTTCAGCCCAGCTCCACTTTTTTTGTCTACTTACTTGGTTTTATAACTATAGCAATCGGGGCATATCTAATAAGAATCAGAAAGAATCAGAAATTTATATCTTGGTGGGGGATAGCATTGTTATTATGGGGGGTGGGGGCAATTTTCGCAGGAACCAGTTATCAAGCATTCAGTTACGAGATCAAATGTGCTGGCAGAGTATTTTGCATTTGGACCAGCCTGTGGGAAATTATTTACCTCATACTCTCAGTAGGAAGCGTGAACGCAATGTTGATGGCTCAAGCAAATTTGGGTGAGAGAGATAACTGGAGTAAAATAATGGCGGGGTATGCACCTGCGAATTTCATAGTATATACTATAATCGTGGTAATCGGAACGATAATCCCGGTTCAATTTATGATATCCTTTGAACTGATGCTTTTGTTTTTAGCCCCTACTATCCTGTTCTTATTAATTATCAACATTCGGAGATATATTCACCTTAAGATGCGTATTAACCGTTCGCTCGTAATTATCTGGATAGCTCTGACCCTTATAATAGGATTATATTTCCTGTATTTCATGCTGGATATCACCAATATCCTTTGGGAGCAAGGTGTTTGGTTCTCCGAGAACGATATCCTCCACATCAGCTTGATATCATGGATGGTCTACATCTGTTTAGTCACAAGCAGATTTAGAAAGAACATAAAAGAATAGCAACGGATTTTGATTAGAAGGGACAAAAAAAAGAATAGAATTTCAAAGTCATTATTAATGAAGAGTATATTAATATTAATTTTGTTGATCGGGGCTGATACATGGATGAGCCCGAATATTAATAGAATATGGGTTAGTATTTTTATCTAAATCTGACTTTTCAGTTAATCTCTTTAATTCCTCCATTAAATCATACATCCAATTTGCTAATTTAATATTTGTAGGGGAATCATAAAAAGGTATGTGAGGTTTTATATCTAATACGGGTGTATTATCTATTGCGTCTAATCCCTCGACTAACAGCGTGTTTCCCTTTTTTTCTATCAATTTGACTGTCGTTTTACAAATTGGATTAGGTCTTACCGGAGATCTCGTAGCAAATATTCCTTTCATTGGAATTTTCTTAATTCCTGCAGGATGAACTTTTTTAATTTGACGTGCTTTATCTGGAACCTTATGCGTCCAGAAAAGAATAATAAGGTGAGAGAAATCTTCAATTCCATTCAAGCAATCAGCATAATCTTCATTTATTATAATCGTAGATTTTATCAAATCGCTCCCTTGATTTAATGCTACATCAAGATCTAATTTTATATCCTCATCCGAGTATTTTAAGACTTCTTTATCGGCTTTACTCTTTACTATTCCAATTGGTGATATACTAAAAACTGTCATATTAAGAAATTTTAATGTAATTAATTATAAAAAAAATTTCATACTCTTTTATATTTTAGTATTACTTAAGAATTAGATCACATTAAATCAAAGTAAAATTACAGTATTATATTAAGATTCTTAGATTACGGAAATTTAAAAATCTTTGAGGTCAGGAATAGTAATTTAGAGAAGAATTCTTAAAATATAAGAAGCAAGTTAATGGGGGGATCCCAATTAGAAAATATAGAAGATTGGAGTAAATAAATCTTAAAGTTTATATTTAAATATGGGATAGATTATCTTTAATTATAGGATACTTATTTTTTGGTTTGACTCACATGAATCGCAAGGAACAATATACGAGAAAATTAGAATTCATTATTGATAAAATTTCTATTTTACCTGAAAATATCGAAGAGAATGTTTTCTATATCGACGCATTGTTCTACAGATTACAAGTCTCGGTAGACGCTGCAATGGATGTAATCGCTATGTTGTGTAAAGATACGGGAATAACAGTTAAAGATGATTATTCAAACATTGATGAATTAGAAAAACAAAATCTTTTCGAAAAAGATTTAATGAAAGGTCTTCGTCGTTTGAATGGTTTGAGAAACGCATTGGTTCATAGATATAACAAGATTGAAGAAGAGAGCATAGTTAATGAAAAAGAACACTTCGTAAATATCATTAAGAAATTTGTGCAAAATGCGGAGAGAATAATTATTGAAAAACATGGATAAGATTAAAGAGATTCAAAAGGAATTAGAGGACTTACATCAATACCAAGTTGTAATTTATGGGAGTTATCTTTCTAAATATTATATTTCTGGTAGATCTGATATTGATATTGCTATTATTACACAAAACAAAGAAAAGGATTCAAATTTCGCTATTTGGAAAAAGCTTATGGGAAATTTTAATGAAAAGTATGATATAAAAATATTCGAGTTATTACCCTTATTCATTCAAATTGAGGTAATAGAACATTATCAAGTTCTTTTTGGTGATGAACTAAGTATTTCAGAATATTTCTATTATTATAGAAAAATATGGGATGATATGAAGTTTCGAATTGAGTCGAATCAGTTTAAAACCATTAAAGAAAAAATGGACTTATTAAACTTATAAAAATATAAAATCCATTATACCCCTTTTACGATATATACTCTAAATTTCTTACCGTCATCATAGATCTGTATCTTATTTTCTTCTACTTTAACTCTAAGAGTAATTGTATCTTCATTATTTCCTCTATTATTTTCAACATTTTAGTGAGTTTTTTGTACATCGCTAGAAAATTTGGCAATATGGAACTCGTGCGAGTCATTGGTATTATTGTCCTTTTTCTGATAAGCTGGTTTGTAACTAATATCGCTCTTGGATCCGCTCTGGGTATTATCATAAATATTTTAGTCTTTTTTAATATATTCAATTATCTTCATCTAGTTTTACATCATTTAGGTATTTTTCCTTCAATTTTCGAATTGATGTTTTTTTTCGAATGCGGAAGTATAAAAACGCTATGATCGTACAAACAGAGATTGAAACAACAAAAATTAAAGTTAACAATAAAAAATTAATGGGATAAAAACCAACAGAGGGGAGTATATAATCTACTAATAGATTTATGAACGGAAAATCGGAATTACCGTTAGCTATCACGACCATGTTCAAATCTGGAATAACAGTTATATATTGTTCGTAAGAACCTCGAGCAGCATAGGCGTTAACCCCGTTATAAATCCACCACTGATATCCATAACCCGAACCGTGTTCTTGATCAAATTGTAAATTCATGAAAGAGGTAGTAGATTCATTTATCCATTCAGATGGAACGAGTTGTGAGCCATTCCAACATCCATTGTTTAAATATAGGAAACCAAATTTTGCCATATCTCGTGGAGTTAAATGCAATAATGTCCCTCCAATTGGAATTCCTTGAGTATCAACCGACCAAAAATAATTCGTGATGTTTAAAGGATCAAAAAGTTTAGTTTCTAAATAATCACTTGTTCCACTAGGGGTTAACCTATCGAGAATTGCTGACAATAAATGGGAACACCCAGTATTATAATTCCAAACAGATCCAGGTTGGTGCTCCATGGGTTGATTTAAAATGTATTGGACCCAATCAGAAGTTCCTGCCATTCTATAGTAGTCAATTTGATCCGTCCACTCTATTCCAGATGTCATTGTCAAAAGTTGTCTAATCGTGATGGATTGCTTTCGGGAATCCATGTTATCAAAAGTCTTCTCAGGGAAATAATCTAAAACAAGATCATCAATGCTACCAATCAAACCTTCTTCAATAGCAACACCAATTAAAGCGGAGGTGAAGACTTTAGTACAAGAATAGATATGATGCCTATCGTTCTCATCATAGCGATTAGATGGATAGGATTCATATACAATATATCCGTTGCGAATAACAAGTATGGAATCAATAAAATAATTTAAATCGTTATCCTCAATATGAGCTTCCATCTCCTGTAGCTTTGGGGCAACCATGCCTTGATCTTCTGGTGATGATGTTTTCCATAATGATGTCGGCCAATAATCTGGTCCTTGAGCTTTCGGTTGAAGAGTTTTAGTATAATCGCGCGAAAACGCAAGCGTATAGCTTAATGAAGATAATAAAAAGATAAAAATGATGAGATGGATTGAAAATATTCTAAAATTGAATTTCATAATTTTTAAAATTATCTTTTTACTTTAGGCTTATGCTTGTAAACTTTTAATGATTTTGTTATAGTTAAATATCTTCTTAAATATCTGATAAGGATCTAAATGATACCAATGTTGAAAAAATTCCAATTGTTTTTTCAATGGCAATAGTTCAGTTTTTCATGAACAGGAGCTTAAATCAATTTATCCAATTTCTATTTCAATTCTTCTCTTTTTCTATATTACTTATATCAATTCCAAGTTGATAGGCTTCTTCTAATCGATCTTGGCACATATTAATTGGAATATCTTTTTGTTCATCTTTATTATAGGTACAGCATGTAATTATGAATAATTTGATGTTAAAAAATGGAGCTATCCGTTCAAAAAATGCAACTGTTGATTCACAGTGATGACGATAAGTAATTATGACTACAAATGTTTTGTTTTCAAAATCTTCCCAAGCAAGGGCTTCCATTCTATCGAATACTGTTTTTAATTGAGCCGTCATATACCCCCAATACATAGGAGTGGCAAAAACTATCGTGTTTGCTTTTTTATATGCAGAATAAATTTCTTCCATATCATCGTTTATAGCACAGCTATGATTTACTGATGTTGCGCACGTTAGACATCCTTGACATGGTTTAATATTTAATTCGTTGGTGTAAAAATGTTTTACTTCCTTATCTCCATTATTATTCAATCCTCTTATGAAATAATCAACTAAAGTGTCTGAGTTTTGATTTTTTCTGGGACTACCATGGAATATTATTGTTTTCATAACAATAAACTCTCTTTCTAATAATACTTTTATTATTCACTATCTTTTTGCTTATTTATAAGAATTTATTATTAAAAAGTTTAATAAACCGGATACTATTTATTCCCAAATTCTCCACAATTTAGAAGTCCTTCTACCAGAATTTGAAAAAAATATTATCCAGAGGATTGACAAGATTATAGGGATAAAGTTCCTCCAAGACTACAATATTAGTACCTTTTATAGTAATTTTAACATGAGTTTTTTATAAAAACTTATAAACCCATAATTTATATAGATTTTAATAATAATTGAAGGTGTTAAAAAATGTTTAAGAAATTTATGGATAATTTAACAAATGTTTTAGGAAGTACAAGCAATAAAATTAGCGAGTTAATTAAAGGAAGTAATCATTATATTAATGCAGAAGAGAACATCACAAGTGAAATTAATAAGACTGTTGCTGCATTAAAAAGTTACGCTGAAACGGAGACTCCTTCCTTAGGGCAGGCAGTAAGCTCATTAGCTTCTACATATGAAGTTATTGAAAAAGGAAGTACGGAAAAAGTCAAAAGACTCCGGGAAGAATACATTGCACCGCTAAATGATCTTTTAATTGGCCTAGAAAAACTCCAAACTGAACAGAGTGAAGCTCAAAAGGCTACGAAAGAATTAGAGAAAGCCGAAAAGTATCTAAGTAAAGTCCAAAGCAAACCAAAAGAAAAATTAAAACCAGATGAAATACAAATAGCTGAATCGAGATTAGAAACTGCGAAAGAAATATCTAATAAAGAAGAAGGCGATGTAAAAGTAGCAACCGAGGCATTTAATAAATCAAAATTAGAAACCATGCAAAAAATTCTTAATAATATGGTGGATATTGAAACAGCTTATCATAAAAAGATTCTTGATTCCGTAGCAAAAGTAAAAGTAAAAGCTGAAGCTATCAAAATTGACGAAGAATCAAAAATGTAATCCTAATTTATTTTTTTCATTTTTTCATTTTTATTAACCCAAATTTACTTCGACATATAGTGATTTATTCTATTAAATCACTAATCAGAGTATTTCTCCCTTAGATATTCTTCAGCATTTAGAAAAATTTCGCAATCACAGAATCCACCAGCACTCCTACATCCCTCTAAGAATTCATCTTGCTCGCCTTCTGTAACGCCCATCTCGTTTAAAATTATCTGAGCGTTGGATAGATCTCGGCCATTACAGCCGTTAATTTCCAATAACTCTTCTAATCTCTTGAAAAACTTTTCTAACTTTTTTTTATTCAATTTATTCAATTTCGTTTCTTTTTTCTTATCAATATAAATTCTATTGGTTTCGATATTTAAATACTTATTATTGCTAAAAAAACAGTGGTCATTTGTCATAATGTTTGGAAATATGGATTGGAAGTTAAGTAAAAATAATTTTCTTTTTTTCAATTAAATTTATTAATTGACATTCACTAAAAGAAGGTATATTGAAGCTACTTCTTAATGTTGGTTAATTGAACATGACAAATCAAAAATTACCCGAAATTGATATGCTTCGTATAATATCGATTTTAATCGTTGTACTATTAATTCATATTCCTCTTAGCTATGCCTATAATTTCTACCTTGACTTAGACCCATTTGATGTGTTTTTAGTAAATACTATTGGTATAAATGTCGCCATGGGCTCTTTCGTGTTTGTCTCTGGATTCGGTCTTTATTTAAATCCCAATAATAGAAAACTTAATACAGGCAAAAAATTACCTACTTTTCTAAAGAAGAGGTTTATCAGAATAGTTCCACTTTATTGGATTGCAATTGTCCTATTTCTTTTTTTTGTAGGATATTTGACCATTGACCCTCTATATTTACTGTTTCATTTTTTAGGAATGCAAATCATAGTTGCCCCTTATTTCGGACCTCCTATGTTAACTCTTTGGTTTATAGGTATAATAGTGATATATTATCTGATCTATATTATCCTAAATTCATTAGGTTCAATCAAACTAATCATTCCTGCATCTGTTGGTATACTTTTCTTCTTTGCGTTTCTTAAAGGATTTTTTGGACTAGTCGAATATCGCTTTTTCAATTACTATTTTATATTCATCGCAGGCATAATTGCTGCTCACATTTATACTTCTCCCCTTTACAATCGTTTTAAAGAACGCTTGAGAGAGAGACCCAGGGAGATCTTACTCCTCATTCCATTATGTACTGCCATTATAGGTTTTATAACATTTCATTTTTTAACTCAGTTTACCTTCTTTACTATCATTCCAGAATCCGGAGATATTGACTTATATGGTATGAATCCTGATTTTTTTCAATTAGCAGAGATAATATTTATGACAAACCTAATAATAATGGCATTCATAGTTTTTGCCATTTCATCGCTTAATTTTATTTTTCGCACTTTTAGATTGATTTTCTCTAAAAGAAAAATTGAATCGATAGTTTCGTTAATCGCATATTCCACCTACGGTGTATATCTCTTCCACAGAGTCTTTCTTAGTATTTTTATCGCCATATTGACCTTTGGTTTAAATATAGACATGCGTGAACTGGAAAACCTCTATTTAGTCCTAATATTTATCCCGTTTATATTTCTTTTCTCATACCTAATTCAAAAGGCGGTAGATTCTGTTTGGAAGAGAGCTTCTAGGCACACTAATAATAATAATCTTTTAACCGTGTAGGTTTAAGTATAGAATAAAAAATTTATTAACTGTTCCTTTAAAGGAACTTTTCAATTATATTACAATAAGATTTCAGCAAAGGACTTTAAATATTATTTTGCAATTAAAGCAGCCGCCTTCTACCCAAAAAAAACAGTGGTCATTTGTCATAATGTTGGAATAATTCTTATTATTCCAGTTAGTCTTTATAACAATTAGCAATCTATATTTATTTGATCAAAAAATAATATAATATATTAAAATCATTAAGGAGCGATAATATGAATATTGATCCCCAAGTAATAGCTGAAATTAATAATTTTATAGAGAAGTTTATTAAGGCTTACCCTAAGAACGATGTAGACGAATATTTGTCCTTATTTGCTAAGGATGAAAATTTAGTAGTGTTTGGAACCGGAGAAAAATGGGTAGGTTACGAAGATTATAAATCAGCTCCTCAAAAAGATAAAGATAAATTCGGAGAAATCTCCATCGCTTTTGATTGGAAGAAAATAAATTATCATGGACAAATCGCATGGTTTGCAGCAGAAGTAACTGTCAATCTAACAATCGAGGACCAAAAAGTAAGGCTACCAGCAAGAATAACCGGAGTATTGAAAAAGAAAGGAGATGAATGGCTGATTACTCAAGGTCATATCTCATCACCAGCATCAGAGAATTAAAATTGTGAGTTCAAATACCAATTGATTGTAAATATTATATAAGAAAAATATTATTTTGCAATTAAAGCAGCCGCCTTCTACAAGTAAATCTTTTTATACAAAAAAGTAATCTAATATGGTGCTATAAACTAGTAAATCTCATATGTATTTAGATTCAAATATACAACTTTTTTATAAAATTATTATTACTTATAAAAATAGACTTAGTAGGGTTGGATTTGGCTTATTTCTATATTTATTTAAACAATTTGGATGCGAAATAATCGTAATTTCTGAAGTAGGCAATGAAAAATTAGATTCACAAGAAGTAATGGAAGAAATTATTTCTTTAATGCATTGCTTTGCCATGAAGATGTATAGTAAACGAAAAAGACCTATAATTCAACAATTAATATCAAAAGATGGTGCTTAGATGAAATTAACTGAGATCATCCAGATAAAGAGATCAAAGGAACTGTCTAAGCTGTGCCACTTAGCTAAGAATTTATATAATACATCTAATTGGTATTATAGACAAGATTTCTTCAATTTGGGTAATCTTCTCAGTTATTACGACTTGGATTTCATTTTAAAACGTCATGAATGCTATAAAAACTTGCCAGCTCAAACTTCTCAACAAATATTAAAGTTGGTAATGAAGAATTGGAAATCTTATTTTAGAGCCAAGAGAGAATGGAATGCGAACAAGTTCAAGTTTAAGCGTGTTCCTAAGATACCAAGATACAAGAGAAAAGACGGAGAGTCCATTGTTATTTTCACGAATCAGAACGCAAGAATAAAAGATGATGGATACCTTCATTTTCCCAAGAAATGCGATTTAAAACCTGTTAAGACTCGCATTAAACAATTTCAACAGGTTAGGATAATACCGTTAGGGGAAATATATAAAATAGAAATAATACACGAGAGAGAAGCAAAAGATTTAGGTTTGAATAACGATGTTGTATTAAGCATTGATCTGGGTTTGAACAATCTCATAACTGCTGTAAATAATAAAGGTTTAAAGCCTTTTATTGTTAAAGGTGGGAATGTCAAATCCGTAAATCATTATTACAACAAGCAATTAGCACATTATAGAAGCATTGAAAGTAAGAAGGGTAATCTTGTAGATACTAAAAGAATTAGGAAGTTACACCTGAAGAGAAATAACAAGATTATAGATCACTTCCACAAGATCTCTAAGAGCGTGATTGAGTATTGTAAAGAAAATGATATAGGGACAATAATAATTGGATATAACGAAGGTTGGAAGCAGAAATGCAATATAGGGAGGGTAAATAATCAAAAATTTGTTCAAATTCCTTTTACTAAATTATTTCAGCAAATTGCATATAAAGGAAAGTTGATTGGTATTGATGTAGCGTTAATAGATGAGAGCTATACTAGTAAATGCTCGTTTTTAGATGGAGAAGAAATCAAGAAACATTCCAAGTATGCAGGTAAGAGAGTTAAAAGAGGATTATTCAAATCTCACAATGGAACGATTATTAATGCCGACGTGAATGCAGGATATAACATCATGAAGAAAGCATTCCCAAATTCTATAACTGATGATGGGATACAGGGTTTGGTGTTAAACCCACAAGTTGTCAAGATTTCTTGATAATTTTTAATAAGACTAGGTAAGTTTTACTAGTTTTAATAACATACTAACTAATGAAAAATATAAGAAAAGAGAGTAAGGAAATAAAATGCCAATTATAAACCGTAAAAAAATTCGACCGGATATTCTCAAAATTCATGATGATGCGTTTAAAGAACAAATGAAATTTGTCATTCAATTTATAGGATTCGAAGAAAATAAGCCATTTAATTTTCAAAAAATCTATAAGAAACTTCTGGATTTAAATGAACTTTTCATAAAAAAAAAAGCTGGAATAGTTGAGCTCCATGATAAATTAACTGACGAGGAAAGGAATTATTTAGCAAGATTATTTGGTTATGCATTCGAACATTCAACAATTCAAGAATTAGAAAACTATCCCATTCCGAAGGAGATTGAAATTAAATCTATAATGCTTGATAAAATTCCTGCTGAGTGGGTTATACCCTCAGATCCAATAAAAGATCGTGTAATTCTATATTTTCACGGGGGCGGATTTATGATGGGTTCTCCTTTAACTTGCCGGAGGTTAAATGCTGCTATAGCTGAAGTTACAAAAATAAGAATTCTCAGCATAGATTATCGTCTTGCCCCAAAACATCCATTCCCCGCACCGTTAGACGATTGTGTTAACGCATACAAATGGTTATTGTCAAATGACTTTAAAAATGACCATATAATCATCGCGGGAGATTCTGCCGGAGGAAATCTAACCCTAACCACTCTTCTAAAATTAAGAGATCAGGGAATTGATTTACCTGCTGGAGCGATTTGCATATCGCCTGCTACAGACTTTACTTTAGCAGATGATTCTTTTTTTAAAAATGCTGAAACCGATCCCGGATTGGCTGATCTCGGAATTTTTTGGTGGAATGTCGCCTATCTTGCTGGAGATGACCCTCGCAATCCATATATCTCTCCATTATTCGCGGATTTAAAGGGTCTACCTCCAATATTAGTACAAGCAAGCTCATGTGAAATGCTTTATAGCGATGCTACTCGCTTTGTGGAAAAAGCTAAGAAGGCAGGAACAAACGCAATATTACAATCATGGGATGATATGACGCATGTATTTCAAGGATTAAGACATGAACTAATTCCGGAAGTTAAAGATGCCATTAGTAAGATAGCTGACTTCACTAACCAATTATTCAAAATCTAGCTCTACAAAAATTTTATAGACCTACTGCGAGAAAGGCACCCAAAAATGTAAAAAATAAACTTCCGAGCTATCCTCTTCTTCCAGTTAGATTTTATAATCCTAATGATAATTTGGTTAACAATTTTCCTTGAGAATAGATGAATTTTAGTTAAATTTATAGTATTTTTTGGGTATATTCATCAATGAAACGATTAAATCTGATATAGCTTGGGCAGTAGAATGGAGTTTATCCGTGTCAACCTTATCGAGTGTATCATCTGCTGTCAGTAAGTA
>DAOUUT010000219.1 GCA_030668025.1 Promethearchaeota archaeon | reverse complement strand
TGTTTGATACATTTCGATCCCGTATGAGCTGCAACTCTTCCTTGAGCGTCCAAAACTGCGACTTGCCTTACATCTCTCCCATCGTCGTCTGAAAGCAATATGTTTAAAGCTTCTTTTGGTGATTTCCCTTGCTTTAAAAGATCGATTCCCCGTAAACCGAAAGATACATTAACAAGCGATTGAGTCGCTACAACTCCCACTCCTGATTCGCCCCATGAAACAATCCCTCCCACTGAAAAATAATGACTTTGTACTCCCACACCCATCTGTCCTGTTTTAGAATCTCTTGCTACAATAGAGTATGTGTGGGAAAATCTTTCATTTTTATTGCTGATTTTATTTTTCTTCATTTTTGAAAATAACCTGGTTATAATAAGTTTGTAATAAGAATTTAAAATTCATTATAAAAAAATATTTTTATATTTTTAGAATAACAAAAAGATTTATTTTAAATCTGGATTTAGTTTTACTATGTCAAGTTTAAGCGAACTGTTTAAGAAATGGAACGAGCTAAATAATAAAGCTGGAGCATCCATGGGTCAATTTGATTTTTCGACAATAAAAGAAATTCGCAGAGAGCAATCAGAACTCGAAAATTCAATATTTGAAGTATTGAAAAAGCATGCACCCGAAGAAATTTTAAAAATACTACCAGAAGAATGCGGTGAAATGGAAATGGGCTATGAAACGAAAGGAAACATTTTTTACTTTGTAATGCTGGATCCCGAATTTATTGAATCCGAAGAAACAATCCTATTAGCTATTACCATAGACCTCAAAAACAAAGTTGATTTAATTAAGAGTTTCGAAATTAAAGATTAAATTAATAAAAAAGAAGAAAAGAAGTCTTTTCTTACCCACGATCGTTTAAATACTTTTAGCAAGGTATTTACTTAGTAGATGGAACTATTTAATAATTTTAAGAAAATCCTCCTTATAATCTGAAAAAAGTTTGTTTCATAATATTTAACCTTTTTCTTATTGAAATTAAGAAATACTAACAATTAAATACGAAACCAATAATTAATTATTTGGCTTATAATGCCAAAATTTATAAAAAAATTTTAAGTTGTATAATTTTATGTCGGAAAATAAAATTAAAGACCAAATTAAGTTAAAAAATGATGAAATAAGTAAAGTTGAAGAAGAATTTAAAGGAAAAAGCTCTTCTATTAAAACTGAAGTTGAGGGGGCGTATAATCCTAAAATTGCTGAGAATAATACTAAATTAAAAGCCGATCAGAAGAAGTTTGATGAAGCTATGGCTAAAGCTGCTGAATGGAAAGCAAAAGAAAGTGAATTAAAGATTTCTTTAAAAGGGTTAACAAAAGAATCAGCAACATTAGTTAAAGAAAAAGAGAAAACATTAAATCTAAAACTGAAGGAAACAGATAACGAGAAAAAGGCAAAAATTAAAGCGATAAATGCAGAAATAAAGGTATTACAAAAAGAGTTATCTGGTTTGCAAAAGGCTTCCACTGCATAAATAATTTATAATTATGCTCACTTAGATATTGTTCTTCATTTAAATTCATCTAAGATAGTCTAAATTCCATGTTATTAACTATGTTAATAACGCTAATTTTTTTTTTAAGATTTCAAGATTAACAATTAAAAATAAAAAAGAAAAATAAGGAATATATTTAAAATTTATCGGCGTTATCGTACCACGCTGGAAACCATTGGTAATATTCTTTTGGAAAAGCTAATTGTAATCCTTCGTAAGTAGATTTAATTAATGCGATTTTTCCAGACCGATCGCGATGAATAATGATTAATCCCTGTTTTTCTAGCGTTTCAAAAATTTTTCTCAATTCAGAGCGCCCCCCTCCTATATCCTCTCGTACATCGTCTGGAGTCATATATAATCCTGGGTTTATTTTGTAATCGTGAGAAATAACTTTTAATATGTTTTCCTCATTAATTTCCATTCCTTTGAATGTAGATTCTTTTTTCGAAATTATCGGGGCATTAATATCGTCGTTCCATCTCATTCTCATTGGTTTATTATATATAGGGAGCATAGCACAAAACCTATAGATAATCATTTTTTGGACTTCATTAGTTCCAGCAACGATTTCTCCAATTTTAGCTTCGCGTAAGATTCTTTCAGCAGGTAAAAACTTAGTGAGACCATCTCCTCCCAATATTTGAATGGCTTTAAGTCCAATATCTCTTGCAGCTTCTGTGTTAATTATTTTTGCTATTGAGGCCTCAACCATTGGTTCTCCACCATTGTCTATTAATTTAGCGCAATGATAAGAATATAATCTCGATACTTTTGCGATCTTTATAATCTCAGCGATTTCGTTCTGAATCCCTGGAAATTGATTTGTAGTTCTTTTAAATTGAACTCGCCTTTTAGTAAAGTGAAATAACAAATTAATTACATCTTCAAACAAACCACTAAAAACTGCAGCACCAATTAGTCGCTCAAAGTTCAAACCTGCCATCATCACGTTCCAACCATTTCCAACTGCACCAATACGATTAATGTCCGGAATTCTAACGTGATCAAAATCGATGTATCCATTTGGGACATTATCAAATCCAATCAAGGGGTTTATTTTTTCTAAAGAAAATCCTGGTCTACCTTTTTCAACCATAAAAGAAGTTATATGACCGTATTGTTTGCGAATAGCTGGGTCATCGCTCGTTTTTGCGTAAATAAAATATCTATCAGAAACTCCTGCTCCAGTGATAAATCGCTTTTTACCGTTTAATATCCATTCGTCTCCATCCTTTACAGCGGAAGTAAAAACATTAGCAGCGTCAGATCCCGCAAAAGGTTCAGTAATGCATAAAGCACCCAATTCTTCACCATTTGCAATTTTGGGGAGCCAAGTTCGCTTTTGATCTTCGGTACCAAACCTTAATAGCTGTTCCAACCCAGCCAACATACTTACGGTGAATACATGACCTACAGCATAAAGTCTGCCTAGCTGCGCTGCAACAATGCAACTTCCGGTAGCGCCCAATTCTAAACCACCGTACTCTTTCGGAACGCCGACTCCAAAATACCCTTTTTCAGCAACTTTCTTTACTAATGGCCATGGAAATTTGGTATTCCAGAAATATTCCTCTGCCTCTTCGAAATTAACCTCTACAAACGCTCTAACTTCTTGGTAAATCGCTTTTTGTGGGTCCGTCCACCACCAAAATTCTTCACTCAACCTATTTCATCCTTCATCCTTTATTAAAATTGAAATAATAATATTGAATTTAGTTTTTAATATATCTAAAACTTTAGGAAATTTGAAGAAAAAATTTAAATTAATAAATTATATTATGGTTTTAAGAGATAACTTCTTACTATATTATTATATTATAATATCACTAGAGTTATGGATAAAGCAGAGTGAATAAAAAATTTCTATACCCGCTTCTTTAAGAGAAGGCCCCAGAACTACAAATACTTTAGCTAAAAAATATTATATAGTCATTTACTTATTAATAATTGTTCTGAGCTCTCAACCACTTATTTTTTGGTTTTGGTTTTATTGGTATAATTTTTATCTGACAGAGACATTATTTTATATTATCTTTCCGTTAATTTTCTTTGTAGGAGTTTTCATTTTAATTATCAGTTCTATTTTGGTCTCAAAAATATTTCTTTTAATTACTAATTTAATCCATCCGCCTAAAGAAGGCGTATTTTATTTTAAAAAAGATGATAAAGACTTTTGTTATTGGAGTTTAAGAGCCGTTATCAAAAAGTGGCCTACTTGGTTATCAAGACAATTATCTCTTCCTTTTTTTGAAATATTAGCATATAAAATATTAGGGGTAAAAACTAGCTTTAAAAACGCTTTACATGATGGTTGGGTTGATTGCGAGTTTGTTACACTTGGGAAAAACGTTAGAATAGGTCAAGGGACTGTAATTATGTCGAATTTGATTGTAAAAGATAGGTTGATTTTTAAACGAGTAGTTATAAAGGACAATGTAATTATTGGGGCCCATTCTCTTATTTTACCAGGCACTATTATTGAACCAAACACTATTCTTGATTCAAATTCTATAACTAAAATAGATCAGCATTTAGATAGCAATTCTATATATCGTGGTAGACCTGTTAAAAAAATGTTAGAAATTAGCGCTATTACTAATAAAGAAGTAATTGAAAAAAGCTTTTTTGAAAAAGAACCATCTATCACGCAAAACGAAGAGTTTTTAAAAGCACATGGAACAAATTTATCAGTTCCGTTTCATTTTTATATTATATCTGGCGTAATCATAATTGGATTTTCTTTTTTTTTGCCAGGATTTATTTTTTACTTGTTTTTGTTTGGATTTTTAGCGCCGAATCTGTTGTCTCAACCCTTTACAATTGAGATTCTTTTAAATCCATATAACTTCGGCCTATATCTTTTAACTCCATTAATATTTATATCTTGCTATTTAATACATTTATTTTTCGTGGCATTATTTACAAGGTGGTTCTATAAATTAGCAGATAAAAGAGGTCCTTCTCAAGGCATCTTCGATAGAAATCTAGATGCGTCATCAACTACTCTTGATTATTATCATTTTAGATCATTCCTCATGAAATATCCTGTTTTTGCATTCTCACGTTCTCCATTCCCGTGGTTAGTTAATTGGGAGTTGAATTTTATAAAATCCAATAAAATTGGAAAGGGTACGGTACTAGAAGAAACTTTTGTCCACAGTCACATAAACCTTGGTGATAATTGTTATTTAGGTACTTCATCACATATTACAAATCATTTAGTTAATGGCGTTTATGGAGAAGAGAATCTAATATTTGTTGGTGCAGAAATAGGTAATAGATCTATACTTAATGCCACAACGGGAGGCTTGCCTGGTACTAAGGTTGGAGAGGATTCTACATTTTTACCTGGTTGCACTACGCTTAAATATGATGAGTTAGATGGTAATGGGATATATACTGGATTCCCAGCTAGAAGGATGAAAAAAGAAGATATTATCGATTATTTAGGAGGCGATTATTCTGGAGAATAAAGAACATAACTTATCTGAGAAAGGATATGAGTCAATTGCTATGGCAACGCACCCAATAACAACAAATTCTTTTCGTTGGCACCCTATTGCGTCCTTAATTTTTATAACTTTACACATTTTATCTTTTCTTATGCCATCAGTCATGATCTTATCATTCTTTCCAGTTGCTATGAATTCGAGTTTTTTACATTGGAGGTTTTTTATAATTTTTATTGACGTTTTAGCGTGGTGGGGCGCGTATTTGCTAATTAGTCTCTTACTAGGAAAGTTATTTTTGATTACATTGAAGTTATTACACAAACCACGCGAAGGTTTATTTAAAATTAATAAAAGCAATAACGATTATTACTACTTTTGTTTACGAGTTGTTGTCAAAAAGTTTGTATTTTGGATTTGGAATAATTTCTGCTTCCCATGGGCTACCAATCTTGCTTTTAAATTATTAGGCGTTCGTACCGATTTTAAAAGTACTCTTTTCGATGGGTGGTTAGATACAGAATTTATTGACTTAGGAGACAACATGATGGTTGGTCAAGGTGCGGTTATTATGTCTAGTATGATCGTTAAAATTGATAATGACGATCATCTTTTAATCAAAAAGGTTATTATTGGCGACCATGTAGTTTTAGGAGGACATTCAATTGTAGCACCTGGAACTATTATAGGAAAAAGTACAACTCTGGGTATCTGGGCCGTGACACATGTAGGACAAATATTAGAACCGAATTACATATACATCGGTCAACCCGCTAGAAAATACCAACCAACCCAGAAAGCAATTGAAGAAAGCAAAAAAGTATTTTTTAGAAGGATTGTCGACACAAATGAAAGAGTCCCATTTGATATATATAAAGGAGATATTGAAGAAAATACTCAAGGATAATTAAATCGAAATAAAAATTAATGTTTGAAAGGCATATACATTTTCTTTTTTTTAACGATTACTACTAACATTACGCTAATTATCAAAACGATTAAATAATAGTTTCCGAAAGGAACCCTAACAATGATTTCATCTGTATTTAATTCCCAACGATATATAGTGGTGCTGTTCGTAATCTTTTCTATTATCGTAGAGATTCCAGAAGGTGCTATAGTTAATTCAATAGTAGTACTGTTTCCATAGTCTAAAATGATCTTTTCTCCCGAAATTACATAGTTAAAAAAACCGCCTATTTTTATTGACTCTCCAATTAGTGAACGATTAACAGGGGTTGGAAACAAGAATAAATTTCCTTGTTGGAACCCTTCTGTTGACCAATTTAGAAAGTTCAAAGTTTTATTATAAGCCATGTAAAATGAGTTAATGTGTTCTAGTTCATTTAGCCAAGAATTTTTATAATAAAATTTAAGGGTATAGTTTACGAATAGATAATTTTTATCGTTGTTAGTCTCATTATATATATTTGTAACG
>DAOUUT010000117.1 GCA_030668025.1 Promethearchaeota archaeon | reverse complement strand
AATTTGGCCGAGTGGACCTGAGTAGCTATCAATCTTTAATTTTGCGCCTTTCCTACTCATATTTTTCACTTATTTTTGCAATTTTTTTTTTTTTTTTTAATAATTATAAATAGAATTATATTTGATATTATTTTAAAATTTATATTTTTCTATTGAGAGAATAATTTAGTGAATTTAAAGGTATTTAGAAGATTGGAAAAGAGAGATGGGTTAATTAATTTCAAAAAATTAGTGTGAAATTCCATTTAGTGAGTTAATTCGTTTCAAATAAGGAAAGTAATTGAGTTTAAAAAGTTATTATATTACTAAGAAGCCAAAAAGTCTGATACTTTCGCTTCAGAGAGATCTTCGTCTATTAAACTGTCCTCTATTTCTTCTGTGAGTAAATCGAATTTATAAGAACAGTTTTTTCCCCCTGTTAGAACACAATCTACTTCTTTGCCATCGACATCGATGCCTAACTCTTCAAAAATGCCGTTGAATATACCTAGATAAAGTAGGCACAAATTTTTTGCCATGATATTTTCTTTTTCCGTTACGGCTAAAGATCCGTACGCGTTTATAATAATATGATCTTTTTTAAACATACCAGCTAAACCACCATATCCCATGAGCATCAACGCTTCAAGAGTGCCAAAAACAACTTCTTTTTTAGTGGCCATTATTTCTTTGGTCCAATCTTTACCATAGAAGAACTTTGTCATAAATAATTTACCTAAAGTCTTTCCGGTCCAAATTAGGATGTCATCCGCATTTGTTCCTGCGAATTCACAGAATTCCATGATTTCGTTAGGACGTAGCATTACTAGACGCATTCCTTTATTTTTTTCGCCTAAAAATAACTGCCCCTCTTTTTCTTCAATATTAATTTCGAGCTCTTTTTTTAATCGTTTGAACATAATTTAACTACCTCAATATATTCAATAATTTTAGATCTAAAATTACACTATCTTTAATATTTACGATAATAATAGAATTTTATTTGGTTAAGTTATAAATTTAATGATGTTGATATAAATTACTATCAGATAAATTAAGGTATATAATTAAGGTGAAATTAAGGTGAAAATTGAATTTATTAATTTTTCAATATTATGATTAGTTTTGACAGAAATGTATAAGAACTGCCACCGTCCATTTGTTAATTTTTCAAACTCGAAAAAGTCTATAATCTCTTTCTTCGTCCTTTCAAGCGGTTCTTTTTTATCGTGATTAAGGTTATTAATTAAATCGACTTTATTGCCTAAAATCAAGAGTGGGATGTCTTTTATACCATTTCGCGTTATAATGTCCCAGAATTCTTTTTTAGACTCCTCAAATCGTAATTGATTTGCAATATCTATCATGTAAACGAGGATATTTGAATCTTGTAGACCAATTAGCCATTTTTTTCGGAATAAGGATTGTCCAGGCATATCCCACCAAGACATCGCCCCTTGTTTTTTTTGAAGGTATTCTATATTGAACTTCCTTGTTGGAGTAAAAAAATTATCGTTAAATTGACCAGTTTTTAATCTCCTTGTTAAGGAGCTTTTTCCAACTTCGTCAATTCCAAATAGAAATACTTTTGTAAATAAGGCCGCCGGTCGGAAGAAAGTTTCTGTCACTTTTTCAAGGATTTCGTCACCGTATCTTTTTATATCGATGAATAATGTTATCAAAAGATTCTCAATTTCCATCTGATCTTCGAAAGAGCAACTTTTCTCCGTATTTAATAATTCGTTCGTCAAATCTTCAAAAATTTCTTTGTAATCAAAAGGGTTATCTTCTTTTTCAAATATTAATCCAATTAGCATTTCTGAATTAATACAAATAGTATATATGTTCTGGTCGCCAATAATTTGCGGAATAGGGCTACCAATTTCAAACGGGTTAGAACTGTTGTTTATAACATTAGATTCATCTAATTTTTTAATGTTTTCACCACAAGGTTCTATTAGAGAGCCTTGATCGTGACCATAGATGATTTTTGAAACGATATCTTTGTTACCTTTTTTTACAATGTCTTCTGGGTAGCTGTAGATATCGAAGCGGTTTAGAGCGTGAGAATCTTTCCGTTTTAACAAAAATATTTTTGATAGCAAAAAATTTTCCTAATCATTTATTTCCTTATTTCCTTAAGGATGTTAATAAAAAATGCTTAAAAAAAGTTTGGAATTAGATGGATATCCTTTCTTATAAACTTTTTCCTTTTGAGCCCTTAATAAATAGACAGAAAAAAGTATTTTATGCTAATTTATAAAATTTAAAGGAGATATTTATAGATCGGGATCGACTTCCTTAGGCTCTAGATCTTGGTTTTTATCTTCGGTTTGATTTTCATCAGATGATACCTCTGGTTCCTCAGGTTCTTCTGGTTCCTCTTTAACTTCTTCAGAAGGTTTTTCTCCAACAGGAGTATCGCAAACAGGACATTTTGCCCAACCAGGTCTTAAACCATATCCACAGTTAGAACATTCTGTCATATCTTGGTCAGGTTGCCATTCAGGTATATTCAATCCTCCGCTTTGCCTTTTTTCGGCTAACTCCAGCAACTCATCTTCTTTCCAAACTTCCATGCCTTCAGGAATTCCGGATCCGCGACTTTCAGCAAGTTTAGTTAATTCATCTTCTGACCAGGAAGGGATATTTGGTTGCTCCGCTAACCTTTTTTGAGCTTCATTAGCGAGGTCTTCTGCCGACCAAACTTTTAATTCTTGTCCTCCAGGGGTTCTAACTTGCCCTCCCGTTTGTCCTGGGGTAGGTTCTGCTTGAGGGGTGGCTTCTAGACTTGGTGAAGGCACTTGACAACACGCAGCAGAAAATTTTAACAAAGCTTCGAAACAATTACCAAATCGACTATTTCCCTGATCTTCTTCAGTAGTAATAATTAAACTTTTTTTATCGGAGGGTAAAGGAACAGCAATACTGCATACTGCGATATCTGATTTGTTTCTTTCTGATTCTATAGCAGTAGTAATTTTTCCCATGGAATTAAGCAATTCGTTATCTTTCATTAAGAAATCGCAGATTGGATCGCCATGTCTTTGGTATCCTTCGTGATATTTAACTAATTGGCTTTTAGTTATTGCGGAATCTAATGAATTAATTATAGCGTTTACATAAGAAAACACTTGAGACTTAGGCTTATCTTGAGATTCTTCTAACTTATATCCCCCTAAATCAAGATTTCCCATAAAAGGGGCAAAGAGTGGTTCACTAGAAGGATCTCTCATCTTTCCAAAGATAGTTGTCCTACCAATGAAACAATTAATTTCACCATAATAGGCAATTGCGTTATCTAAAAGTTGGACTTTATCGTCGAATGTAATCCGTGGAATAGTTCGAAAAACAACATTGGTCCATGGCAATTCTTTTACGGGGATAATTGTAATACAAGTTTTAATAATTAATTCTGATAGTTTTTTAAGATATTCTTTTAAATTCTTTTTAATATCTTTGTACTTATTTTTCTCTAGTTCTAGTTCAGCTTGTTTCATTAATTCCTTGAACTTTTCCTCATTTTTTTTAACAGAACCACCATATGATTTGGGGGAGTCGTCACCTACGATATTTTCTTTTAGAATGAAAGCTGCATCGTCAACGATTTTTTTTTGAAGTTCTGTGAGTTCTTCGACTAAATATTCGCTCACATCGAAGTTAAGGCTATTTACAAAGATTTCAAACAATTTAATTTCAGACATTTTCTAAACCTACCTATTTTAATTAAATTCTTCTATAAATATATCAACGAAATGAATATAAAAATTTATTTAAAACATGGTTATTTCAATAGTAGTTATTACAGATTATTAATTTAAGATTAATGTGAAGATAAATTGAATGCAAATAATATAACTGTCTGTTTTATTTCTAGTGTATCTGAAGAAGTTCAAAATTACTTAACAGAGAATTTAAAAAACCTTTCGAATGTAAAGATTATATTTCCTAAAAACACTTCCGAAGAATATTTAGAAAAAATAGTTCCAGAAGCGGAAGTTTTAATTGGATGGAGACCTTCGAAAAACATTTTAAATCACGCAACTAATCTAAAAGTATTCATTAATCCCGGTGCTGGTGTAAACCATCTTTTAGATTTATTTATTGGATTAAATAAAACAAGAAAGATAGCGCTGATTAATGGCCATGGAAATTCATATCTTGTCGCTCAACATGCTGTTGCTTTACTTTTAACTCTTATGAATAAAACAGTCCCCCATCATAATTGGATGAAAAAAGGAAGATGGCGGACTGGTGATGATGATGCGACTTCAATTCCCTTGCGTTTTAGGGAAGTAGGACTTTTAGGTTATGGTGCGATTAATCAGAAGGTACATCGATTTCTCTCGGGTTTTGACGTAAAATTCCACATCTTAAGAAATAATTGGAATAAACAAAAGGATGATTTACCAACTCTAGCAAAAAAATATAATTTTAACCAACTTTATGAATTTTTGAAAGAAATAGATATTTTAATAATAGCTGTTCCAGTCACTTCTTTAACATCTGGATTAATAAAAATCAAAGAGATAAGTTTATTAGGAGCAAATGGGCTGGTGATAAATGTTGCGAGAGGAGATATTATTAACCAAAAAGATCTTTACAACGCTTTAAAAAATAGAATAATATCGGGTGCAGCTATAGATGTATGGTACGATTATCATCCAAATCCGGATAAAGACGGTGTTAAGCGCCCTTATAAATTTCCTTTTCATACGCTAGATAACATTATCTTATCTCCACATAGAGGATACTCTCCTTTCAGTGATTTGCTTAGGTGGAACGAAGTAATAGAAAATATTACTCGTATAGCAAAGGGGCGCAAAAAGTTGATTAATGTTGTTAGGTTCGAAGAAGAGTATTAAGTTTTGTGTTGTACAAAAATCATTAGCTTAAAATAATTTTCGAATAGAAAAATGTTGTAATATTTTAATTAAAAACAAATTTTTGGTTAAGATTTAATGTTTTAAAAAATAATCTTTTAATTTTTAAAGAGTTTATTTTAAAAACATGCATATTAATTAGAATTTAAAAATTTTGTGCATACATTAGCTTTATTTAATGATTTCCAAATATTCTTGTGAAAAATAGGATATTTTTTTTTTTTTTAAATTTAAAAATTGACTATTTTTTATTTTTACTTAGTTCTTAAACTATCTGAAAGATTTTCAGATACTATAAAGAATTTTCAAAAATATTTTCATAAAAAGTATTAAAATTGAGAATTATCCCTTTTTGTCTATTTTTACGCCTAAGATGGATGATTGGTGGTAAATTTCTCTTTAATCTATAATTGGGTAAAAAACATATTTATGAAAATATATTAACCCACTAAAAAACAATATTTATATATCAGTTTGCAATAAATAATTATATAAAGTAAAATCTAAAAAATTTAAGGTTAAGGCGATTGAATGAAGATTGTAACCGTTAATGTACCTGAAAGTTATATAGGTGCTATAAATAAATTAATAGGAGAAAATGGATTGTATCCCAGCCGCTCAGAATTGATTAGGTGTGCCGTCCGAGATTTCCTTTTAAAAGAACTTAAGTTGGCTAACAATATGGCTAAATATAATGAGACTGAAATTGATGATTTTGACGATGAAAATTTTGTACGCGTACCAATAGAAAGCATAAATGAGAAAGCTGAACCAGTACGCGAATTTAAAACTTACAAAATTATAAAGAGATTAGAACACTAACACCATTTAATAATTAGTATCGTAAAATATTTAATTTAACCATTAGCAGTATAGAGTTCTTAATTTTTTTTTCTTTTTTTAATTTACTAGTTTGAAAATGAATTAAAATATAATAGATACTTTACATTTTTGTGTAAAGACTGAATATTGTTAGATTGAACAAATTTTAACATTTATTAAATAAATTGTAATTTGTATAAATATGTTTTTGATTAATTAATTTTGATGAATTAATATGTGAATAAAGTGATAATTTACTATGAAGTTATAAGTTAAATATTTAATAATAGTATAATCCAATCAAAATATGATCAAGAAACTATGGGTGTTGATATAATTCCAAACAAAAAAGATTTCCCAGACTTTATGGAGTGGGGCATAATAAGCAAGGAAAATTTTATAGGTAAAACTACTTACGATGTACCTATTAAGAGATGGGACCCTTTATCTACAGTTATCATACAAACTAAGGGCTTTGGTTTTAGAAAAGAACGAGTAAGATACTACGGTCACTACGCTTATTTAAGCCCTATTCGTGGAAAGAGACCTAAAGGTTTTAAAACTGAAGAAGGGAAAGACCAATTTTATGATTGTTCAAGGAAAATAAAATCCAAGTTTAAAGATGTATTTACATCGATAACAGAGGGAAAACCAATATACGATGATTGGGGGAAGCAAATTGGTGATGGCTTTACAATAATTATTACTGAAGACGAAAAAAAAAGAGACAATCCCTTTTTAGAAACACCGCACCAAATAGAAAAAATTCCTGATTCTTGTAAAGCACTAACATTAATAAATAGATACCCTTCTATGGCTCGAATAGTGGATTCTGATACTGAAAAAGAGATTAAGGATAATATACCTCTTCATTTAAAGCTCTCACGGGGCATTAATTTAGTTACCCTCTCAAGGCATTTTTATCCTGCATTGTGTTTTAATTTAATTCCAGAAGATGTTTTAGCCGGTATTTTTTTATCTATGAAAGCGGCAATTCTTTATTGCGTCCAAGAAGCAATTGATAAAGATTATTATGATATTACCGTTTCACCGTTTTTTAACATAGGAACTAAGGTTGGTGGTTCTCAACCTCGTATTCACGGCCAGACTTATATCGATTTAAACATGGACGGTCATGGAAGTCGATTAGAAGGACACCTCGAAGCTTTTAAAGAAATGGGAGATAATTGTCATTTATGTCAAACTACTCATGGGGATAGTGATCGCATAATTTTAAAGACGGAGTTTTGGACTTTTTATGCAACGGGAAGTCCTGTAAGAAATTATCACATTCGCGCATATCCACACGAGCATATTAGACGGTTTACTCAATTGAAAATAAACCAAATCAACGATTTTTCAAATGCAATCAAGATGGTCTTCCAAGCTTTAGATGATACCTCAATTGATAAGAACCGAAATATTTTATTTAATTGTTGTCCGTACGGTTATGATGCGGATTTTCATATGTTTGTTGATATAATTCCACACGAAATTATTGGTGGGGCAGAAATGGCAGACGATATGAGAGTTGCAAGAAAATTACCCCATATAGCGGCAGCAGAAGTTAGGAAATCGTTAGAAAAATATCTAAACCAATAAATATAATCTATATTTCATCTTCTTATAACTCAAATATTCATTTTTGTAAATAATCTCAATATTTAAATTTCAATTAAAACTAGATTTATAACTATTATTAATTAATTATTAGTAATTTTGTGAGAGATTCAACATGCGAGAATGGTCTGCCATAATATTAGCGGGAGGAAAGGGATCGAGGTTGATGCCTTTAACATCACTCGTTCCAAAACCGCTTGTAAAAGTAACTAATAAAGCTATGGTGGATTATTCTATTGCTCACTTAATATTTGCGGATATCAAGCATATAATTCTTGCTTTAGCTTATATGGGTAAAGAATTAAAAGAATACGTGGAAAAAACATGGACCCCCGATAAGTTAGGAGATGTTGAACTTGAATGTATGATTCAAGAGAGTCATGGTACGGCCGATGCTTACCGATTATTAGCTAATGAGATTGATTCCGAAAAGATTGTTGTTGGCATGGCAGATATCGTAACAAACCTCCCAATGAGGGATTTTATGGATTTCCATTCAGAAAAAATGGGAACTGCTACTATTTCCATGAAAACCAGCGAAAGTCATACGAGTCAATATGGAGTTGTGCTTCTCGATCAAAATAGAAAAATTTATCTCTTCTTAGAAAAACCTGCCCCTATGGAACTGTATTTAAGTAGTATGGCTCAAAGAACCGATTTATTTTTACATACAAACATAATAAACACAGGAATTTATTGCTTTAATAAAGAGATTGATAGTATCTTACAAGAAACGGGCTTAATGGATTTTGGGGGGGAAGTTTTCCCTTATCTCCTTGATAATAATTACGATTTATATGGATTTGTTAAAAATTATTATTGGCTTGACTGTGGAAACACTCAAACCTATCTGTGGGCAAATTGGGACTTGTTACGTAAATATTCGTGGCCGATCACCCCAAATGGTGAGGAATACGATGGAATTTATGTAATGGGCGTTATTAATTCGGGACAAAATGTATCGATCGAAAAACCGTCTTGTTTTGGTGAATTTGTAGAATTACTTAATCGAGTAAAAATTAAACCGTTATGTTCAATTGGATCCCAAGTTACAATCGGAGAAGATACGGTAATCGAGAAAAGCGTTATCTGGGACAACGTAAAGATTGGAGCTGGTTGTCATTTTGATAATTCGATCGTTTGTAATAATTGTGAAATCGGCGATAATGTTGTTCTACATAACGCGATTGTTGCCCCAAATAGCAAAATTAGTGATGATATTCAAATCCGAGATAAAACTCTTGATCTTGGTACTAATATATAATTAAATAATAAAATAATTTTCCACTAATTTTAACTAAATAAAAATAAAGAAAGGGAGATAAATATCTAGTATTATGGTTGTATATTTTGCGTTTTTATTTCATATCTATCAACCACCAGTGCAATTACCCTTTGTAATCAAACAAATTGCAAATGAATCTTATAGACCAATAATTGAAGCTTTAAGAAATCATCCCTCTGCGAAAATAACTTTAAATATTAATGGTACCTTGACTGAACAATTAAATGATTTTGGATATATAGATATCATAGAAGGGTTAACAACACTTGCATCTAGAGGTCAAGTAGAATTTGCTGGTTCTGGAAAATTCCATCCTCTATTACCTCTTATTCCATCACCAGAAATTAGACGCCAAATTGAATTGAATTATGAAACGAATCAACAATTTTTTGGAGAATTATATAAACCGAGAGGTTTTTTCCCTCCTGAAATGGCTGTTTCTGAAGAAGTATTATCGGTTGTAGAAGAAATGGGTTACGATTGGATTATTATGAGCGGTATAGCAAATACTTTGCCCGAATTTCCTACAACTTTTATATCACAACATCCTAACGGTTTAAATTTACTATTTAGAGACGACTATATCTCTATTGATTGTGCATTTGATAAAATTAATACTGTTGATGCGTTTATAAATCGATTACATTACAAACAAACATCAGAGGATTATTATGTAATTCTCGCTATGGATGGGGAAACGTTCGGGCATCATGTAAAACATGCTATAAATAATTTTTTGATACCCCTTTTTGATGCTCTCCCTCATCGTAACGATGTTAAGTTATGTAATATTTCAGAAATCATAGATAAGTTCCCTAAAGGCAATACACAGAATCCACGAGCATCTTCTTGGTCAACTATGCCTTATGATATAGCTCACGACATTCCTTTTCCTCTTTGGTTTAATCCTAACAATGAAATTCACATTGAACAGCACCGGTTTTTTATGTATGCTCTGACTTTAATCCATTTATCAAATAAATATCGAAATAGCATGGATGATGAAAAAAGATCAATTTTTGACAATGCGAGAAATTTGTTAGATCGAGGGATTCACAGCTGTCAGCAATGGTGGGCTTCTAAAAGGCCTTGGTATTCTCCAGATATGATTCTACGAGGGTTAAACGAAGTATTAATGGCAAGTATCAATGCTAAGAGAAGTATTCCAGACAATGCGCCAGATATTAAAGATGCTATGGAACTAATTATGGAGGATATGTTAAAAGTTCAAAATAAAATTATTTTATCGCTATAAAAAATAGTAATCTATTCTAGGTACAAATAGCAAAATTAGTGATGATAATCAAATCCGAGATAAAACTCTTGATCTTGGTACTATGTAATTTATAATATGTCTATTTTTATTTAGTAAGAATATTAATTCAAATTTACTAATTAAAGGTTAGGGGAATTTAATGGGGTTTTTTGTACGATAAGATTAAGAAAATCTTTTTAAATAATTTTATATTTATTTAAAGAAGAGAATTCTTATAACTCGTACAAGATATTCATAAAATTATGTCAAATCTACTGTTTATTACTATATATGTAATTTTTAGTTATATAATCCTTTTTGGAGGTATTTTTTTAACTAAATTTTTTACAGACAAATTTGAGTGTCGTAAACCATATAAAACTGCAGTATTAGTTAATGCGATCTGGATTTTAATTTTGCTCTTTGTTTTAAGCTTTTTAAACAATTTGATAACGGGTTATTTAATTAATATTGGCGTAGATTTGAATTTAATTGCATCTGTTAACGTTATCATTTCGGTAGTGGTGTTAATTATAAATTTTATAGTTATCGCACTGCTAATCAAGGTTTTTTACAAAAGCGGTTATAAAAACTCGATTTTTATAACTTT
>DAOUUT010000181.1 GCA_030668025.1 Promethearchaeota archaeon | reverse complement strand
CCAAGACCTTTTCTGAATCAATAATTGATAGTTTACCCGGAATCTTTTATTTTTTTAATGAAAAAGGTAAATTTCTAAGATGGAATAAAAATTTTGAAGAAGTTTCCGAGTATTCATCTGAAGAGATATCAAGAATGAGTATGCTTGATTTCTTTAAGGGAAAAGATAAGAAAATTATGACTGAGAGAATTCATGAAGTTTTTATTGAAGGTAAATCTACTGCAGAAGCGGATTTCATATCTAAGAGCGGAAAAAAAAACCCTTATTATTTTACGGGGCTTTGTATAATGATTGGTGATATCCCTTATCTTGGAGGAATGGGAATAGACATTACCGAACGAAAACAAGCAGAAAAAGCATTACGAAAATCAGAAGAAAAATATCATGAAGCTTTTAATCGTGCGAATTTATATAAAGATCTTTTAGCTCACGACATGAATAATATCCTTCAAAATATTCTGTTATCTATAGAACTTTTATCTTTATCTCAAAAAGAGCCAGAAAAAAGAAAAGAAATAGAGGAATTGTTAAGCACTGCTAAAATACAAATTAGGAGAGGTAAAAAACTAATTTCAAATATAAGGTATATTACTGAAATTGAAGAAACCGAAATATCTATAAAATCAATAGAAGTTTATGAAGTTTTAGAAAAGGCTATAGAATATATAAGTAAAAGTTTTCAAAATAGAAGAAGCAATATTAAAATTGACTCCAATAGTAAAGAATTTTATATTAAAGCAAATGAACTTTTACATGAAGTATTTGAAAATATTTTAATAAATGCTGTAATACATAATGAGAATCCATCAGTAGAAATTTTAATCAAGATATCTAAATATCAAGAAAATGACATTACATTTCTTAAATTAGAATTTATTGATAATGGGATAGGAATTCGTGATACAATGAAAGAAAAGATTTTTCTGAGAGTGACTAAAAGAAATAAAAAAGCCCATGGAATGGGGTTAGGTTTATCTCTCGTGAAAAAAATAATAGAAAAATATAATGGAAAAATTTGGGTCGAAGACAAAATTCAAGACGACTATACAAAAGGAAGCAATTTTGTTGTTTTAATTCCATTATAGCTTAAAATATTAAAAATTACTGTTTCGATGGAAAAAACCTATCTCATTTTTCGTAGGTTCATTTAATGAATTCATTTAAGAGCTAAAAATAATAATTTTGATAATTGAACTTTTAAAGTTAATAGATTTTTAAGATTAATGTAATCAATTCTTTTAATTGTCCTTACTTTTTTTTACATTTTATTCAATAAGTGTAATATATCCATTTAAAAATTATTAATTTAGAACAATTACCGTTGAAATATGATATGTTTCTATAATATTCCTATTTATTTTGTGTTTTTTATTAATCAATGATAGTATCCGAGTGAAAATATAAAGACTTAAATATAGAATAGAGCGTTTCTAAATTAGATCTAAAATTAAAAAATACATAGAAATAATGAAATTCGCTCTGCTAAATGGTGTTTTATTGTTTTATTAAAATGATTGAGATGAGAGAGAAATATTAAATTTACAATAAAAAATCGAGAAGAGAAATCAAAAATCTTTGTTTTACTTATCCTTACTTTTATTTCTTGTTATTTAGCATACTATTTTTATTCCATACTTAATATTCATACTCTTTTTTCCCATTTTTTTTATATTCCAATTATTTTAGCAACTCTTTGGTGGAAAAAAAGAGGTATAATTGTACCTATTTTTTTTGCTGGATTATTAATAATCCTTCCTATTTTTCTTGAATTGAATATTTTGCATATAAGCCAATTAGATATTTGGGTTCGAGCATTATTTCTTTTAGTTATTGGTATTTCAGTTTCCATATTAAGCGAGCAAATCTCAAAGAAAGAAATAAGTCTAAAAGAATCCGAAAGGCGATTGAAAAATTTTAATATCGAATTAGAACAAAAAGTAGCAAAAAGAACTAAGGAATTAAAAAAATCAGAAGAAAAATATCACGAAGCTTATAATCGTTTAAGTTTTTATAAAGACCTTTTTACTCACGACATGAATAATATCCTTCATAATATTCAATTATCCATAGAGCTTTTATCTTTAGATCAAAAAGAACCAAGAAAAGAAAAAAAAACAGACAAATTTATACACATTGTTAAAAAACAGGCTGATAGAGGTGCGAGATTAATTCAAAATATAAGAACACTTTCTGAAATTGAAGAAATCGAAATTACTCTAAAACCAATAGATGTTTATGACATTTCAGAAAAAGCAAAAGAATATATAATCAAAAGTTTTCAAGATAGAAAAATAAATGTTCAAATTGATTCCTCCAGTAAAAAATTTTACCCCAAAGCAAACGAACTCTTACAGGATGTATTTGAAAATATTTTAATAAATGCCGTTAAACATAACGATAATCCCTCAGTAGAAATTATAGTCAAGATATCTAAGTATCAAAAAAATAGTATAAATGATCTCAAATTAGAATTTATTGATAATGGAAGAGGAATTCCAGATGAAATGAAAGACAAAATTTTTGAAAAATATAAAACAGATAGTAGAAGCACCGGAATGGGGTTAGGATTATCATTGGTTAAAAAAATAATCGAAAAGTATAATGGACATATTTGGGTTGAAGATAAAATTCAAGGAGACTATAAAAAAGGTAGTAATTTTGTTATTTTGATTCCATTGGCTTAAAAAATCATAAATTAATAGTTACATTACGTTAGACTTATCAAAAAAACAAGCCAAAACATCTTTAAAACTTATTAACTTGATTGAAAATAGTAGATAAAAATTAATAATATCTCTCTAATAGAGCTAAAATTAATTAATTAACACGATTTAAGATAATTAGAATAATATTAAAAAAGTTCTCGGGAGAATTAAAATTACTGAACCTTCAGCAATAGAAAAACTAGACGAGGATAAAGAAGAAGAAATTGAGAAAACCTTAGATATTGCTATAGATCAATTAGTACTAAATTGGAAATATAAGGATGTTAAGAAAGTATTAACTTACGACATCAAAAAATGTATTGGATGTAGTTTATGTAAACTCGTTTGCCCCGTTGATGCTATAGAACTAGGACCAATTCCGGAGATTGCCCAAAATATTTTAGATGATTCTAACCCTAAACTCTTTATTGATCACGATAAATGCTGTTATTGCATGCTATGTGTCGTGGTTTGCCCTACAAACGCATTTCACGAGAATATTGAACCAGAAGGACAGATTTCCTTAGAAGAATTCCCTGCTATAGACAAATTCTATGCAATTGATTTTAATAAGTGTACCGAGGATAAAGATAATGAAATTTGTCAATTATGCTTAACCGTTAGAGATAAGAATCATATTCAAGATTTTTTTAAAATTTCAAAAGAATGCCCTGATCAATGTTTTTCTATCGATACCCCCATTGAGGGGGAAGTTATTATTAAAAAAAATATGCTTCATAAATGCGATCCTCAAGGTTGCAAAGCCTGTGTCAACATATGCCCTGTAGAATCTTTTTTTATCCCTGAGAGCGCTGAAGACGTCGTAAAGTACGGTAAGATCGCCTGTAATGAAGACCAGTGCTTTTATTGCGGAGCGTGCGAGAATTCTTGCCCTGACGATTTGATTGTTGTTAATCGGAAAAATATACGAATAATAGATCCAAAAAAGCAAGGTGCTTATCCTTGGATACAAGGCTGGGTTAAAAACATTAAAGAAATCCTTAGAAAGGCAATAATCGAGGGTAAAGAGCAAGTTCAAATACCAACTGTTGAAGAACATATCGAAAAAATAAAAAAGGAAATAAAAGAACAAGTACCTCAGCTCACTAAGGAAGATAAGAAGAAATTAAATGAGTTGAATAATAAAGTCCAAGAATTTCTAAAATCGAGCAAAATTCGATATTGGATAAAGGATAAAAAAATAGATAATATTCTGAAAGAATTAAGAAAAAAAATCAAAAATTAATTAATGTGTTTAATCATGAGTGAAAACGAGAGAAAAACGTATAAAATAGTAGGTACTATAAAAGATGTTAAAGGTCGATGCAACGCAAAACATAAAAAAGGAGATGTGATCGAATTGAGTGGACACGATTCTGGAGGTTTGTGTGGCTTCTTTTATCACGATATATTTCCCTCTATTATAACATTACAATTTGGTGGCACATTTCCTTGGTCACAGGATCTGGATGTAGTTGAATTAGAATGTCCAGATCGCTATAATGTTGTCAAAATCGAATTAAAAAGGATTAAAGAATAATTTATTTAATAATTAGACCTATTTTCCTTCTTTTTTTAACTAAAAATAGGAAATATCAGAGCAAGAATACTTAGGACAAACATTATTACGATTAAAAGTAAATAGGATAAAAATTTGATAACCCTATATTTAGTTCAAAAATATCATCGTTTTTATTATTAAAATTAAAAGAATAATAACCAACACCTAAATAATTAAAAATCAAATTTTTCGATAATTATGATATTAAGATTAAAGATTAAATCAAATAATAAAAGTAAAACAAAGCAAATTTTTGTTTGGATTGAAAAAAATAAAGAGTTTAAAGAAGATGTTCAGCAATTAATCCAATTTTTTAAAGAGCAGATTCAAGTAAAAACCAGATTAGGGTTCCACATATTTTATAAAATTACTTCAGATAATCCCGCAATAATGTTATCACTTCTTACAACAGTTCAAGAGTTAATTCCCGATATTTATTTCAATACAAACGATTCAAAAAATATAGAAGAATATCCTGAAATCTAACCCTTTTTCAATTTAAAATCGGTTAGTATTTTTTTATTCATATTATTTGAGTTTAGAAAACTGAAAAAAGAAAAGTAGAAAAATGGGAGAGGGGGGATTCGAACCCCCGGCCTCCTGGTCCCAAACCAGGAATCATACCAAGCTAGACCACCCTCCCATTAAATACGAGGGGTAAATCAATTTTTTATGTATTAATAATGAAAAATTTAATTATTATATGTTAATAATAAAGATTAAAATATTCTTTCGATTTTTAATTTTTTTATTGCAATTCACCAACGATCGATATACCATTAGATTATATTAAATCTAATAAATAAAAACGTATAATATTTTTTTAGCTAAGAATAATTTCTTAGCTAATCTATTTTAATATGGTTAAAAATGAAAAAAACAATTTATCTACAAAGAATTGGAGATGTTGATCCTAGGATTTTAATTGTTCTTCAAAAGAATTTGAAGTGGTTCTTTAAAGAAAATAACATTAAAATAAATATCCTTCCCGACAAACTTCTAATATTGGAATCTGAATATGAACCTAATCAAAGACAATACGATGCGTTAAAGGTTAAAAAAAGATTAATCAAGCATGTTAATCATAAAAATTACTATCGTATCTTAGGTGTTATGGATGTAGATATTTTTTCGAGATTTTTAAACTTTATATTTGGCGTTGCTGATATGCCTAAAAACAAATCTTTTGGGAGCGCTTTAATTTCAGTTACTCGTTTAAGGGAAAAATTTTATAGGAGATCTGAAAATTTAGCTCTTTTTGAGTTAAGAGTGTTGAAGGAAGCGATTCACGAGCTTGGACACACGTTTGGATTAGAACACTGTGATAATATTTGTGTAATGCAATATTCAAATTCCTTAGACGATACAGATAAAAAACCGCCAAATTATTGCGAAGTGTGCTTGAAAAAATTGAATGTTTTCTTAGAGGATTTTGATTAGATTATTTTGTATTTCTCTTTGAATTTAAAGTGTAATTGTTCACTAACTTTTAAGATTTTTTTATGATTTTTTACAATATTTATTAAATCGTCAGGAATATTTTTTAATCCAAAATAAGCACCAGCTAAACTTCCACCGATAGCTCCAACTGTGTCGCTATCTCCTCCCGCTGTTGATAATTGAAAAATGCAATCTTCAAATGAGTTTAAATTTTTTAAGAAAACAAATATGGCGCAAGCAACGGTACTTAGAGTATATGGGTGAACAAAAGCCTTACCCAAATATTCTTCGATAAAATAAGGTGACTTTACGCCAACTTGGGAAAATTTAATTAATCCCGCTTCGATTGAGAGGTTTAAATTTTGCTTTACTTTGTTTAAAATCTCGATAAATTCGTCCCATATTCTTTCTTGAGAGTTTGAAATTGATGATATAATAATCTCAAAGAACTCGTCGATTGAAAAAATAGTCTCTGGTTTTTTGTCAATTAAAAAAGCTATCCCTCTTGCTATGACTATAGCACCTGCTGAAGCTGCTGGATGAGAATGAGTGATTATACTAGATTTTAAAGCTGATTTCTCTAAATTTTTTATATCTTTGCAGTAAAACAATCCAATTGGAGAGACCCTCATTGTGGTACCATTACCTCCCGAATTTGAAGCCGCTTCTTCCCATGAGATTCCGTATTTTAATTTTTGAATTGAGGAAATGCATCCAAATCCAGGACCTATTGGAGGATCTTCAAGCCATTTAACATATTCTCTTACAAAATTATTTGTATTGAATCCAGATCCTTGAATAAGCGCTTCTGCTGTGTGTAGCGTTAATTGCGTGTCGTCAGTATAAGTTCCAAAAAATTTCTTTTTGTTTATGATAAATTCTTTAAAATCTTTAAAATGAGAATATATTTTTTCCCTAAGCATTCCTTCAAAGGGGTGGCCTAACGTATCTCCTATACTTACGCCTAAGAGAGTGCCAGAGAATTTATCTAAATAATCCAATTTCATATTTGCGATAAAATTTTAGATTTTATGACAAAATCATAATTAACTTCCTATTTAATTTTTTTCTAATACTTAAAACCTCTTCTATAGTGGAGTGTGGAGAAAAAATTAGACAACAATGAATTACAGCTGTGTTTATGGTGTGTTTAGCAATAATCCTTTTGAACTACCACGCCCTAAAGGGCTTGGATTCGTAGGTTAAGAGTCGTTAAACTTTTAACACTAATGGATGGTTCAAGCATCCTCTATCCCCTAACCACTTGGACTCAGGGACTCCTTTCTGTATCATGTTTCTTGAAGCGTTTACATCGGCATTTAATACTAACCCGCAATCTTTACACGCATACAGACCACGATACTTGCGGTTTGACTTGCGAACGACTCCACACGAAGAGCAAGTTTGCGAAGTATATTCTTCGGTGATTCTCACTACTTTAATTCCGACCATCTCGGACTTGTATTCGATTTGTCGGACAAGTTTTAGAAAAGGTATTGACACGAAGTTTTGGTTGTTTTTCTTGCCAATCTTAACTTTCTGTTTCCAGCCCTCGTTATACCCGACGATTATCGTCCCTATATCGTTAGAAATGCAGTAATTGATTACTTTTCGGGAAGTTTTGTGGAAAAAATCTCTAATTTTATTGTTTCGCTTTCGATGAAGTTTCAAGATGCATTTAGTCAATTCGGTGTCGTTACAAATTTTGCTTAACGATTTGTATTTGGCTAATTGCTTGTTATAGAATTGATTGATCGACTTCACGACACCGCCCTTGATAATCAATGGATTGTTTCCAATGTTATCTGACGCAGTTACGATGTTGTTAAGTCCTAAATCAATCCCTAATATGTTATCCCCGTTCAAGTACAAGTCTCGTGGCTCGTAGTCGTAGACCAGTTCGACGTTATACCGATCCCCGAAAGGAACGATGCGAACTCCTTTCACATTTTCGAGATTCGTTTTTATCTTCGGAAAGCCTAACCTTTCCATCTTTCTCGTGAGTAAAACAAAACCGTCCTTCAGCCTACATTGTAATGAAGTGAAATAGACCAAATT
>DAOUUT010000142.1 GCA_030668025.1 Promethearchaeota archaeon | reverse complement strand
TATGCCCTCATTAATATATGCGGATGCTTGTACAACTTCTTCTTACGATAAAGGCGATAATAGCATAGGAGAGGGCTTAATAAAACAACCTTTAGCGGGGGCAGTGGGCTACATAGGAGCTATGAGAGTAAGTTGGTATTTTGATTATGATGAAAATCTTGAAAAATTAAATCGTGGCAACGCGAAATTGTTTTGGAAAGAGTTTTTCGATGAAAAAAAGTTCCAACAAGGAAGGGCGTTATACGATTCGAAGGTTACCTATATGAATAGCGATTACTTCAATAGAGGGGAAGCTTCAATGGTGCAAGAGTGGCAGCGTAAAAATATTCTAACTTACAATTTGCTAGGCGACCCTGAACTGGATATATACACAAGCGTACCTAGAAGCGTTCCAAATCATTTTACCGAAAATATTTACGAAGGTCAGCTCGTTTCACTACAAGTTAGAGATAATCTTGGTCGTATTGTTCCGAGAGCAAGAATTAACTTAAGAACTACAGATGGAAAATATCGAACTGTTTATGCTGATAAAAATGGGTTTGCAGAATTTAGATTACCAATTGGAGCAAACGAGAATTACAGTACAATTATTACAGGGCATAATATAATTCCTTCTTATCATAACTTTACTACGCTTATAGATACAGACAACCCCACAATATCTGATGTAAATTATGCTCCAATAAACCCCACAGTATCTGATAATCTTATGTTTTCTATTAACGCTAATGATAATCATTCTAAAATTGAAAGCGTATTTTTACTAATATCAAATAATAATTTCATGGATTTTTCGACTCATAGATTATCTAACAATTTCAATGAAAATAAATGGGAGTTTAATACCACATTAAACAAAATGGAGCCTGGAAAATATTCATACATCGTAGTTGCGAGAGACTTTACAAACAAAACTACCGTTTATTACGGAGATAATTTCAATTTTGCAATACCTAAGCCGTTTGCGGAGTTCGTTCTAGTTATAGCGTCATTTATGATTGTAGGTTTGGCAGGAATATCGTCAACAATTATTTTAGTTGGATTTAGAAACTATAAAAACGACCTTAGAAAATTAGAATGAAATTAAAGCTTCATTTGCTATTACTTTTAAATTTAACGATTCACTATGAAAAAGTTTAATTACGATTCTTATTTATTCTAATTACTTGCAACCATATAAGAAAAGCATTTTACAATAATATAGCCCAATCTTAAAAAATGGTTGTTCATGGTATTTTTAACCATATAAATTTATGATAAAAAATTTATCCCACCTGAAAGTTAAACTGTTTTGCGTTGCAAATAGTACTGTAGTAGAAAGTCTATGGGAACTTGCAAACTGTAGCTTCGGCTACGGTCATGGTATTACAGGATAAAACCTGGTCACATCCGAAAAACAATCTGCCGAACAGATCGTTCGGGAACCCAGAAAGCGGTAATTTATATGGTTATACGGATTTTTTAAACCATAAATTATATAATTTTAGATAAAATTAACTTTGAAGATTTGTATGCCTAGCAAATTCGTAAAAACACTAAAAACAATTGGAAGAAAATGGTTTCTATTTCTTATTATTGCAATTCTTATCGTTTTCATATTTTATCAACCAGCAGCAATAATAATGACTATTATATGTATAGTGTTATTTGCGCTTTCTTACATTCCAACCCTATTTTTTAATAAAAAGCTCAAAAAATTTTTATCGGATTATAGCTCAATCGAAGATAAAATGGTTGCTAGAAAGCTTAAACGATCCTTACCCAAAATCCAAGGAAAGATGCATAATTTATCGAAAAAGCAAAATAAGAAGAATTGGCTGATTATTTTTACGAATCGACACTACATTTTTTACAACGAGGAGACCGTTGAAAAATTTAAGGTGTTTTATACTAAGGGATTAGGAGAAAAAGAAATTCTTGAGAAACTTAAAAAAAGCGATATTAAGACTAGAGATGAAATTAAAGCTATCGAAGAAACTTTAGTAGAAAATAGTAGATTAGAGGCACGAGAAGTTTCCGTTAAAGAATATCGAGATAAAAAAAGGTTTTCGTGAGTTAAATAGACTTTTTTAGTTATTTTATTTCTATTAGATTACTTTTTAATATTTTTTGCCAATTTAAAGATCGTACCTTCGACTTCTTTGGGATTGCCTTTATCATCCCTTATCAAATGAGAATTTAATTGGATGTCTATTATCTTTCCATCAGGAGTTTTAAGTTGAGATGTAAAATTTCTAATATAACCCTTTGCTAATAGAAGCTTATAGTATTCTTTTTGATCACTCGCATTCACAAAAAATTGGGAAGATTTGGAGCCAACCAGCGATATGGATTCACTCAAACCTAATATCTTATTAAACGCCGTATTGTGCATTAATAACTTTTCCTTGAACTCTCCTTTATAAAATCCTACATCTAAATCGTTTAACATTCTTTTATAATTTTCTTCTGATTCCTTTAATTCTCTAGTTTTTTCCTCAACATTTTGGATTAGGGTTTCGTTTAATAATTTCAAACTAATTTTAGATTGTATTAATGAATCTTCTATTAATTTGCGTTCCGTAATGTCCCGTATTATCACAATCGCCAGTTCTGTTTCTCCTTCGATGTTGAATCCAGCTCCACTTGAACTAGTCCAGCAGACTATTTTGTTCCCCATTACATCGACATATTCTTTTTCTTTCTCGTGTATTTTTCCATCTAAAAAGGTTTTTAGAGCCATGCACTCGTTACACTGTTTATCGCGGTGCATTAAAACATTGTAACATTTTTTACTAACTAATTGCATTCCAAATGTTTGTTTTGCTACATCATTAACCCAAATAATATTGAATTGATTATCTATTAGATAAATAGTATCTGTTAAAGAAGAAATGATCCCTGCAAGTAATTGATGGCTTCCTTTCAATGTTTCCTCGGACCATTTACGTTCTAAAGCGTTAGTAATAATTTCAGATGTAGTTTGGAGAAAATAAAAATCTTCTTCTTCCCATTCACTTACTAATTTAATATTATCAAATCCTATGAACCCATATAATTCATTTTTAATTTTAATAGGAAAAACAAGCAAGGAATTGATCTTCAATTTTTCTAATTCTCTTTTTGCTGCAATTGCTTCTTCTGGTAATTCTGATATATCTTTAATATGAATAAAATTTCTTTCTCTACTTTGCTTTAAACTCCAAGGAAACTTTTTATAATCTATAGTTGTTAAGTTAATCATTTGTGGTTCTATTCCCTTAGCACACCATTCTTGAATATAGAATTCAAGAGAATACTTTTCGTTAAACAGTAAAATATATGCCCGTGTAGCTCCAATTAGAATCCCAATATCAAGAAGCGATTCGCTAATTGCCTTATCAATATCAATATTTCCAATAAGTCTTGATGAAATGGTGGAGATGAATTTTTCGTTTTCAAGTTTTAGCTTAATTTTTTGTTCGAAATTTTTACGTTCTGTGATATCGAGTAAAAACGCTTGGATAAATTGCTCTTCACCGAATTTTATCAACGAGATTTTAGTACTTAACCACGCTATGCTTCCGTCTTTTTTGTACATTTCAAATTCAATAGGTTTAATAGGTTCTTCCTCCAATAAACGAGAAAATCTCGATTTAAATAATGGAATAAGGTTTGAAGGATATACTGCTAACTTCAAATAATTCTTGTTTAGCAAATCGTCTTTTGTATAACCAGATTGCACTAATGTTGCAACATTAACATCGAATATTGTCCCGTTTAATTTTACAAGCACAATTGATTCATGTGAATTCTCGAATAATTGTCTATATTTTTCTTCAGAATCCACAAGCTTTTTTTCCGTTAGCTTCCATTGCGTTATATCATTTATATGAACAATTATCAAATCGGGTGGTAGAAAATGCATTTTAAGGGAGATATAAACTTGTTCGCCAGTTGTTTTCATATTATATTCAGAAATTTTATAAATACTTTTTTTCTCTTGAAAACATTGATTTAACGCTTCAATAATATCGATTCTATCGTCATGAATTTCAGAAGCTTTCTTACGTAAAAGATGCTTAATCTTTCCTTTAGTTACTTTTTCAGCTGCTTTGTTATAATCAATTAGTATAAAGTTGTTATTTTTCTCTTGCCATACATAAGATGGTATCGGGATACCATCAAAAAAAAATTTAAGATTCTTTTCTTGAAGAAATGATTTACTTTCTAATTGCTCCATTAAATTTGCCTCTTGTCAGAAATTATTATTTTTATTTAAATCTATTATATGAAAATAGAATTTCACAAATATTGTCCTCGATTAATAATTTGTCAATTAAGTATATTAATAATTCTGCTAAAAATTTTATTAAAAAAAATAAGATAGAAAAAAAATTGAGTTAATTCAAACTAAATATCTAAATCTCCAAAATTATAATACTTCCTTACGGGTTTCTTAACGTTCCAAACGCATTTTAACCCTTTAGGAAATTGTACTAAATCTCCTTTTTTAAATTCTAGTTTTTCCCCAGTTGCATTATCCGTTACTTCGACTTCCCCTTCTAACATGTAACAAGTTTCCGTAGCATCGTAAGACCAATCAAAAATACTCTTCTCTTTTTCCCAAATGCCCCATGATTTAACTTGTAACTTAGTTAATTTTTCCTCAGTCGGTATTATCTTTTTCATTTTAACCACTATGGTTATAATCTAATAATTGATTTTAGTAAAAAGTGTAATTAATTATAAGAAATTTTAAAATAAATATTAATTGTTACAATAAACGTTTTTGAATATAGTAAAATTAGTAAAAGGAAAAAAAGAAAAATTAACATTCTACCCAATCTAAAAGCTCCCAGCAAAATGACTCGTATATGACATTACATAATGCAATTGAAACATTACAATCAATCGAAGCAAACAGCTTCTCAATCCATTTTCTAACTTCTTCAGGAGTGTTATTAGGAATACACCAAACATTAATGGCGTGAATGTCCAGTTTTATATAATCTATATAATAGAAACTAATCTTTATCATTTTAATTACGAGAAAATTTGTAAGCAAGAATTCACCCCCCTTTAGGGAGCTGGTAGTTCAAGAAAAACGCTTATTATTATAAATAAAATAACAAAAATATAATTATAATTATGAATATATAAAAACACATTAATAGAATAAAAAAGGTGTTAAATGTAAAAATCTTTAGTGAAATGGAAAAGAAAGCTAAAATTATAGTATATTTGAGCGTTATAGTTATAATAATATTTATTATAATAAGTATTGTTAGTATGTTCGTGTTAAATGATTATATTATTTTAGGATGCTCTTTAATAATAATAGGGCTTTTGAATCTTACGATAATAATAATAATAGAGTGGCAAATATGTATTCATGGAATTCGTGAATCAAATAATGATGAAAATAGTATTTGATCTATAAGAGTTCGAAAATTTTCTATCAGAATTAGAAGAAGAAGATCATAGGTTCGATGGTAGTCCTATTGAGTGGACTAAAATGATGTATTATGTAGATAAAGTAGATGGGCGTATTAAAACAAAAAGAAAATGTTTTATGCGCGACGATACCATTAAAATCGAAGACGATTTCTATTCTGATATGACAATAAAAGGAGAAATAATTGAATAATGAATTAAACAAATTTAAAAAGAACGAGCTGTATAGAGAAACAAAAAAAATTATTTAATCGCATAGTTAAATTACGATTTCTTTTGTAACTAAAAAGAATTATATAATAAAATTTTTGTATAATATCTATATTAAGTTACTTAATTTACTTAATTTAACTTCGTTCAATGTTGTTTACGATTTCTTTTGTAACTAAAAATTATTAAAAAGTGATGAAAAAAAATTTTAAAAAAGAAATTCATTCTTAAGATCCTCCTTGCTGGCGAGGGTGGCGTAGGAAAAACCACACTTCTTCATAGATTTGTAGATGGAAAATTCAGTGCTGAAACTCGTATGACTATCGGTGTCGAATTTTTCCTTAAAGAGGTAGAAATCAATAATCATCACTGCACACTACAATTGTGGGATTTTGGAGGTCAACAACGGTTTAGATTTCTATTAGAAAGCTATGTTTTAGGAGCTAAAGGCGCGTTATTACTTTTTGACTTAACCCGCCCAATTACCTTAGAAAAATTAGAACAATGGATTGAAATCTGTAGAAAGAACGATCCCGATTTACCAATTCTCTTTTTAGGGACTAAAACTGATTTAGTTGATGATATTATGGTTGCTGATGATTACGCTTTGGAATTTAAAGAAGCATTCAATTTATTTGATTTTTTAAAGGTTTCGAGCAAATCTGGAGATAACGTACATATAGCTTTTGATTTATTAACGAAAAAAATATTAGAACGCCAAAATTATTAAATTCTTAACCTATATGTCAAATAATGTTAGAAAATTTAATCGTAATAGATGCTAACTTTATTTTACTTCCAGTTCAATTTAAAATAGATTATCTATATGAAATAGCCGCGGGTTTAGAAGGAAAAACTATTTTTATCGTCTATAAGCAAATTTTCGACGAACTAGAAGCTAAAAAGATTCGAGAACCAAAAGCTAGAAAATTTCACATGAATTTTAAGGCTGGACTTTTATATTTAGAAAAAAATAACGACAAATATAATATTGATTACAAACAAAACGTAAAATTAAAAGATGAAACTACGGATAATTTTTTATTGAAGTCTTGTAAGGAGTTAAAAATTATAAGCAAAAGAGTCTTTTTAGCTACTAACGACGCAGAATTGCGTAGAAAAGCAAAAAAAATGGAAGTCAGCACGATTTTTTTACGACAGAAAAAATACCTTTCTTTCGATTAAAGATGGCTTAAATATTTATTATAAATCTCATCCTTTAGCTAAAGCAGGTGGTTCTCTTTTGTTTTAATTATAAAACTTTATTACTCTTTAAAATTTCAATAATATTAATTATTTTTATTGTTTTTTACAAGTCTTATTGAATTTAAAGTTAAACACTTAAAAATGTCTAAACCTAAGGTATTAAAAATTATTACAACTGGAGAAGGGGGCGTTGGTAAGACTACTCTTCTTCATCGTTATGTAGAGGGAAAATTTTTAGCAGATACAAAAATAACGCTAGGAGTTGAATTTTTTCTAAAAAAGCTTGATTTAGACGGTAATAAAATTTTGTTACAAATATGGGATTTCGGGGGGCAGGAGAGATTTAGATTTCTCCTCAAGAATTACGTAATGGGAGCAATAGGAGCTTTATTTCTTTTCGATCTAACAAGACCTCTTTCTTTAAATTGTATCGATGAGTGGGTTAAACTCTGTCGAACGGAAAATTTTAATTTGCCTATTCTATTACTTGGCTCAAAAGCGGATTTGACAGATATGATAACAATAAACGATACGTATGTTTTGGAACTAAAGGAACGTTACGAGATGTTTGATTACTTGCGAATTTCAAGTAAAACGGGAGAAAATACAGATTTAGCGTTCGAATTATTAGCAAAAGAACTTATTAAAAAAATCTGAAATTAATCAAGATTTTATTGTGTTGCTCTTTTATATACGATTTCGTACGATCTCCATTATATCTTTTCGTTTAAGTTGCACTGGATTATTTTTCAATCCTGCCTTTTCTACAATTTTATCGACTTCTTTGATTATAACGCCATACTTTCCTAAACGATCGATGTTTAAATCATTTATCCATTTTTCAAGAGTCTCAATTAATATTGAACAATAGTAAGCTACATCAACGTTTTCATACCCTTCCTTACCAGCAAGTAAAGCCCCAACTATGGCATATTTTAATAACCCCTTTTTACCCGCATCGCCAATCTTTTGCAATTGCGTGATGTTCATCCTTGTACTTTCTGCAAGAAGCGTCCCACACGCTACACCGTGAGGTATTTCAAATAACCCCCCTAAAGATGAAGCTAATCCGTGAACTATGCCTAATCCTGCGTTTGCAAGGGCAATCCCCGACATCAAAGAGCCGTACGCCATAGCAGATCTTATGCCTATATCCAAAGCGTGAGTACTACAAGCAGGGATTATTGCTTCTTTCACATACTTCATGCCTGTAAAAGCTAAAGCGTCAGTGATAGGGTTTGCTCGAGTTGAAACATATGCTTCTAGTAATTGTGTAAAGGCATCCATTCCACAAGCAGCAGACACAGAAGAAGGACTAGATAATACAAGTTCGGGGTCGATAATGGCATAATTTGGGATTAAATTGTCGTGACGAAGAGATTTCTTAAAACCTTCAGGACCCACCTCAGAAATGACCGCATTTTTTGTTGCCTCACTACCGGTACCCGATGTTGTAGGGACCGCGATATACGGTATTTTTTTTCCATCGTGTATTTTATTTCCAACACCCTCGAGGTAGTTCATAATTGAATCTTCTTTAGAGATCATTGCTGAGATCGCTTTACCCGCATCGGAAACGCTCCCCCCTCCAATTCCTACGACTAAATCTATGTTTTTATTTTTATACTTCGCTACAGCTTCGTCAATAAGCGTTGGCGTAGGTTCTCCATAAACCGAAATTATCGAAAAATTTATCGATTTCTTTTCCATCGCATTCACAATCTCGTCCCATTTACCAGATTCCTTAAGCGACTTTCCTCCGATTACATAAAGAATGTTTTTTCCAAATTTTGGTATTATGTTATATAGTTCATTTAACTTTCCGGCACCAAAAATTATATGCGGGATACTTGTAAAATTAAAAGTTAAATCCATATCACTTACCTACTAAAAATAAATATAATAAAATTTTTAACTTAATTTAATTTTGATAATTTGATTTATAATAAAAGAATATGTGATAAAAAATTAAACGCGTTAACGAAAACGATTTTAAGTATAGAGAAGGAGATTCTGGCGTAAAATATTTAATGCGCGGACCTAGCATTGATTGGGGATTAATATTGCTCAAACCAGGCGAATTCATGGCCGAAAAAGCTCATGGACATAACTTGATTGACGAAACATTCTATTTTGTTGACGGTAATGGCATTATGATTATAGACGATAAAGAATACGACGCTCCAGAAGGAAGCGTATTCTTAATTGAACCAAAAGAAATGCATAATATTCGTAATAATTCTGATAAAACGGCAAAAATCGTATTTATTAAAGGAGAATATAAACCTAAAGATAAGTTTTAATTTTATAAATTGAAAATAAAAGGTAAAATATTATGGCTAAAAAAAAACAAGTAAAGAGGGGGAAGCATAGAGGTCCTTACATACCCCCAGTAATTACGCGCGTAAAATTCCCAAATACCAGAATTGGAGAAATGTTTGCTAGAGTTGTTGATATATATGGTAGTGAACGAATGGGCGTATTTTGTCAAGACGG
>DAOUUT010000197.1 GCA_030668025.1 Promethearchaeota archaeon | reverse complement strand
GTTCAATCTCAATTAATTTTGCGTAATTATCGTTACATCCGAGATAACTTAGATCAATATCCTTCCATATAATATATTGTGGGATATTTTCTATTACCATCTGTAGCATTTCATAGCTGCTCTGCAAAGCTTCCTCATATTTTTTAGGATTAAATAATTTCCAAAAGCGTATTTCTGGGATAGTTTCTGTTATTTTTTTAAATCTATCTTCAGTTTCTCTTAAATTTACTTCAATTTTTTTTTGTTTTGAAATATCTTTCAGAATAATTAAGATTTTCTCGTTTTTATCGTCATCTGTAAATTTCCTTGCTTTTATTTCCGCCCAAATTATTTCCTTCTTATTTGAAAATAGCTTTATTTCTTGAAAATTACCAAAAGTATCGATCCCCTTTTTTAAAAATCTTACTGTTTTTTTTATATTTTCCGAAAATAGTAATTTTAGGAATTTATTTCCAACTAAATCATCTTCAGCGTACCCTAATTTTTCCAATAACGGGCAATTGTTAATTAGTTCAATTCTGAAATCTTCTGTTTGATCAATAATCATCACTAAATCGTTAACAATTTCCATAAATATTTGAAATTGGGTCTTATCTTTATTGCTCTTGCTATCCTCGGCAATCATTTGTATTCCTCCACGTAAAAGAACAAATTTTTTTATAATCCCTAAATTTAGTGATTACTCTTCAATTACTAGTGAAGCTTTCTTTTATTTATATATTAGTATAATATTAGGTTTTTTTCGTATTATTAATACATATAAATAAGATAAATTTCATTTTTAAAATTAGAGAGTAGAAAAGATTATGAGTTTTATTTATTTAATAGCTATTGACCCAACTAATATCGAGTTCATCCAATTTTATTTTTGAAGGAACGCCATTTTTGTTCCAGCCCATCATTTCGTAGTAGATTTTTTTGGCTTCAATAAAATTTTCTAAATCGATAGGTGTTTCAGCTAGAGCTCCTGAAGTGTGAGGTTGGAAAAATCTATCTGGTAAACGATCGTCTTCACTCGTAAATCCCTCTCTTAAGTTAAATATTCGGGTCATATTCATTATTCGCTCGCCTACTTTCATCAATTCGAAAGTTGATGTATTCCAACCAGTAACTGCTCTAACTATTTCTGTTAACTCAAATGGACTCCACGGCACAAAACAACACATTACGAGAGCATTACCTAAAGCACACCAATTCATCTGGTATATTAAGGCTCGTACCTTTTTTGCACTTAAATCGTCAAGTCGGAGTGGTGTAAAAATTCCAAATGTATTAAACTTAGCAATCGACCCTTCATTTGCAATAACTGTATCGTGTAGATTATGCATGTGTTCTGCTCCTGTTGGTGAGATCGTGTATCCGAGCCCCAATCCTTGTTTTAAACGTGGCTCGTGCATCGGAAGTTCTTGACCCTTCACATGGATGGCGAATTCTTGCGCTCCGTTTTGAATTTTTTCGGCGGCTCTTTTTACGCCCTCAGCCAAAATGTTTCCTAAACCTTCTCTCTTAGCAATTTTTTCAATCATTTGAATCATGGCTTTTGAATTACCAAACTTTAAAATTATCCCTCCCGTATCGGACTCGTTTAAAATATTATTTTCAAAGCACTCCATGGCAAAACTAATGCTCATACCAGTAGAGATCGTATCAATTGAGTACTTATTACAAAGTTCATTAGCCTTACACACTGCTTTAAGGTCGTAAATTCCACAATTAGAGCCGAAAGCAGCAAGCGTCTCGTATTCTGGACCACCATATTCTGGATCTACGACCCACGGTTCTTTAATTTGTACAACTTTTTTGCATTTAATTGGACACGCAAAACATGTTTCCATTTTGAGATCAATTTCTTCCTTGTTAATTTTTGGGTCTAGAGCTTTTGCGCTACTAATTCCTCCTGCTTTAAAATTGCGAGTCGGAAGGTTCCCCATAGAGGCAAACATTTCAATTGTACCTCCACCAGTTCCATGTGAAAAATATTCTTTATAATATTTCAAGTAGTCATTACTAAAAGAATTCCTTAATTCTCTTAATTTTTCCTTGTTAGCCACTTTAGGTCTCTTATTTCCTCTTACAACTACGGCTTTAAGGTTTTTAGAACCCATGACGGCCCCCATACCCGTTCGACCCGCAGCGCTACGAAGATCATTTATCACACACGCATACCGAACCAGATTTTCGCCTCCTGGGCCAATCTGACTTATATGCACAAGTTTATCGTCTAATTCTTCTTTTATTATTTTTTGAGCTTCACCGGTTGTTTTTCCCCAAATATGACTAGCGTCTCTTATTTCTACATTTCCATCTTTTATCCAAATAAAAATTGGGCTTTTTGCTTTTCCCTCAATGATAATTGCATCGAAACCAGCTTTTTTCAACTCTGGCCCCCAATATCCGCCCACTTCAGCTTCACCAAATCCATTTGTTAAGGGTGATTTTGCACCAATACTATTTCTTCCCGCTCCTGCAATAGATACGCCCGTTATAGGCCCTGTAGCAAAAACTAACTTGTTTTCGCGACCAAGAGGATCTGTGTTAGGTTTTAATTCTTTTAGGAGATAATACGCAACAAAACCCTCTCCACCAATATATTTCCTATAGAATATTTCTTCGGGATTTTCTACGCTAATCTTATCATTTGATAAATTAACTCTTAATATTTTACCACTATAGCCAAATTTCATCTTTAAACCTCTATTTAATAAAATTTTGATTATTCTAAAAATTTATTATTCATAAATATAAATTATTTGATAAAACAGATTTGTTTCGCTTTTAAGCAAATTAAATATTTAAAAGTAGTTAAAGAATTTTTTTTACTATTCTATTAATGTTGTTTCTATCAATAAAATATCGTAAATTCTTTTCCAATATTCCTCGATGTTCCAATTCAATCTTTTTTTAATCTTATCAGATAAATCAGTAAAAACATCTTTAATCTTTAAAGTGTGAAAATAGTTAATTAATGGAGCAATAACTGCAATCATGTATTGTTTTTCTCCAAACCTTTCTTCTTTATCAGGATACGAATCAAAAAAAAGATATCCACGACTATTTAAATTTTCAATATTTAATAAAACACTTTCAGCTTTAGTTATTTTGTCGTGACCATAAATGGAAGTTGCTACCGTAAACAATTGGGTTGAAACATCTTCTAAGGATACGGAAAAATCTTTTTCTTCAGGGTAATAGCAATTTAATTTAGGACCAAACTTATCGTTCCAAAACGTTAGTAATAAGCAAATATATTCTCTTTGCCCTATAGTAGCTGGCATCTTCATTTCGATATCCATAGTTGAAAAAACTTCCCCAATTTTGGTGTTTAAAGCGTTAATTCTATTAATACGGGTAATTTTACCAGATATTATAGCTAACAAGTCTTTTTCGTCAAAAGGTTTTGTTAAATAATCATCTACTCCTAGCAACTTTCCAAGCCTAATCTCTTTAGGAGTAGTGCGTGCAGAAAGAAAAACGAAAGGAATTCGATTCCATCTTGGTTCATTAGATACCGTTCTGAAAAATTCATAACCATCCATTTCAGGCATCATTATATCGCTAACGATAATATCCGGAACCTGTTCAAGTTTCGAAAGAATTTCTAGAGCTACTTTTCCGTTTTTCGCCGTAATTGTATTATAATTGTTCGATTCTAACAATAAATTTAAATTGTACAACAAATCAACATTATCCTCAACAACAAGAATTAGAGGCTTCAAATCAAATTTAACTGAATTTATGTTATTTTAATTATCTATTAGGATAGAAAAAAGAGAAGTTAGCTTATATTCTTTTTTCAATTATCGGCAGAAAAATAGAAAAAGTTGATCCTTTACCATAATCGCTTTGAGCCCATACTTCGCCACTATGAAGATTTAATAACTCTTTCGCAATAGATAATCCTAAACCCGTACCTGGAATATCGCTTACGTGTTCAGATCTAAAAAATCTTTCAAAAATAGATGGCAAATCTTCTTCTGAAATTCCTACTCCATAATCTTTAATTTGAAATAAAACGCCTTCTTTTTCATCTATGTTGTATTTCCCTTTGTAATGATTAATAGCTCTAATCTCTATTTTATTACTCTCTCTTGAATATTTTAGGGCGTTATCGATAAAAATACGAAAAATTTGGTCAATTTTTGTTATATCCCCATATAATTTAATGTTTTTATCTACAACTATGTTAAAAGTAATATTTTTCGCATTTCCTATAGGCTCCATTAAAGTTAATATATCATCAATAATAGTAAGTGGATTATATTCTTCCCACTTTAATTTTGTTTTACGCTCATCTATTCTTGATAGCGTTAAAATATCGTCAGTTAATTCTTTTAGAAGATAAATGTTTCTTTTGATTCCTTCTTGTAATTTATTATATACTTCTGGAGTAACTTTATTGGAATAATTATCTAAAAAATCAAGCGACATAATCAAAACTGAAATTGGTGTTCGCAATTCATGCGATACTGTTGAAACAAAGCGCTCTAATCTTTTTTCAGCTTTTTTCCGAGCAGATATATTCATACCATAAATATTTGCATATCCCCTATCTTTCAATGGTACAATGAAAAGAGTATAAATTTGATCTTCAAAGTTCAACTCTATTTCTAAATTTAGGTCCTCAGAAAAGGACTTATTGACATGTTCTTGTAATACCTTAGGGATTTTACTCCCTTCTCCGATTAAGAATAACTCTTGACTCACTTTATTTGCCAAAAGAATATATTTTTTACTTACTCTTAATGTGGGGTTAGGATTTTCCAATGGAAATCTTGCCATATCCGCAATTTTTTCTTGTGCGCTCTTACGCTCAGTAATATTAGTAAAATTTTGTATAATTCCAATAAATTCGCCATTCGTGTTTTTATGAGGAACTGTTCTTACAAGACTAATAATTTTAGTACCGTCATCGAATTTTGTAACTAATTCGTATTCATAATGGTCTTTTCCTCCTCGAATTTGATTCCTTGAACATATTTCGGTATTACATCGATGTTCGTACCCCAATTGAAGGTCGTAACATTTTTTACCTACAAGCTCTTCTTTGGATAAGCGGAAAAGAGAAGCGTATGTCTCGTTAACGCTTAAGATTTCGCAGTCATTACTGATTACCCTTAATGGTAGAGATGCGTTGAACATTTGGTTAAATTCAGAGTATGCTTGTTCTAATTGATTCGCTTTTTCAATCGAAGATTCCTCGCTCAGCTTCAACTTTCTAAATAATAAATCAAAGGGGGTTTCTATACCCAATTCGATTATTGCCTTGTAGACGAAGAAAAAGGCAATTACTTTAAAAATGTGACCAATAAAATTTGAGAAACCAAATACACTAATATAGAAAGTAAACGCCAATTCTGAAATCATTGTAGCAATAATGGATATTACAATTAAAAGAAATATTTTCTCAGCAAACTCGTCTTTATGCTTGTATAACGCTATTAATGTAACTAAAAGAATTGTGTCAATTGCGTATTCACTAATTATTTTAAAAGGAGTTAGCCCCGAACCTTCGATATAACATACAGGGAAGAAACCTTGAAATATGATGATAAACAAAATAACAATTATAATTATATAGCCTACGAATAAATAATTAGTTTTAATCTTTTTTTTAATGAACAAAGTAGCAAATAAATAAGAGAGCGCTTGCCAATATCTGGCTACAATCCATAATTGCGTCGGAAGATTCGCATCAAATTCAAGGAATACGCCCATTCCTGAGTAAGCTAAGGTGTGAATTAAATCTATTACACTTATGAAGAGAAAAGAAACACCTAATATCAAAAAGAAGGAGCTATTCATATATTTTCTTGAGTGCCAGCCAATAAGAAAAACACCTCCTCCAATAACAATACTAAATACTTCTATAATAGAATGAAAAAGTAAGAAACTGTAGAGACTTGCTAAATAAGTAAGAAATAACCCTACTATTAGTATTAGATATTCAATTGAATCACGCCGTTTTATCGATGCTTCTGAATCGTTCTCTTTGTTAAACAAAATATATCCCTTCCTTTTCTTCTTTTTTATATTCCCAATTTTTGAAAAACAGTATAAATCGATGTTTTGTAAATTTGGTAAATAAAATCTTTTGGAATTAATTCTTTTATATTTCTGATTAAATTAGGAACGACTTTATCGTTAAATTCTTTATTTGTAAATTCCAAATCTGGATCGTATTTATGTAAAAATATAGAAAAATCAATGTTTACTTTATATTTCTTTAATAGGATAACGATTTTAACTAAGTAGTCTAACGAAATATCAAACCGCTCCTGATCTTGGATGTCTAAAACATAAATAAACTTATTGGTTTTTTTTATGTGGTTTTGAAAGTCGCTTAAATAACCCTCTCGAGATTGTTCTTGCCCACCAAAATCCCAGATACTATATTCTGAGCCTAACGCTTGGAATTTATTGATTTTAAACCCTCTCGTAGGATTTAACGAGGAAAACGATGAAAGATCCTTCACTCCCTTCAAACATAATACGATAGATGTTTTACCGGAATTGTCTAAACCCATGATTAATACTTTTTTTGCGTTGATTGTGGTGTTATCTCTCATCGCTTTACTCATTTAAATAAGGGATTAAAAATAGAATAATCATGATAATGTATCTATAACATCTAAATCTCTCAAGTCTTTGAGTTTTTCTTGATTAATTTTTACAACAAATGATTTAATTTCTTCTAAGAGCCTAAATATATTTGGATTTTTAATTTTATAGGATTTAACATTATTAATTTTATCAAAAATAATGAGATTTTTGTTACTTAGAGCTTTTAAGTGTTGAGAAATCGTAGATTGAGACTTGTCTAAGGTTGTTTGAATTTCAGAAGAAGTCTTTTTCTCATATCGTAATAAATCTAGTATATCCAATCGAGTCTGATCTGCTAAAACTCTTAAAAACTCAATAAATTCTATTTTACTTTCACTCATTTAATAATATCCTATTGTATTTTAGGTATATTGATTTTAATCGCTTTTAAAGATATTTTTAATGATTTATTAATATTAATTAAAAATTTATTAATATATAACGGCCT
>DAOUUT010000230.1 GCA_030668025.1 Promethearchaeota archaeon | reverse complement strand
TAGAAGAAAAGGGAAGAATTTTTGTAACAAATACAGATACTGAAGTAATAGCCCAATTGATAGCATCTATTGCTTTAAGGACTGAAGGTTGGCCCAACATTCTGAAGACTGCAAGTAGCTCTTTAGATGGATCTTATTCGCTTTTAATATTAACAGCTGAAGGAGATATTTACGCTATTAGAGATCCCTTGGGATTTAAACCCTTGTGTATAGGAGAATTAAAAACTGAAGAAAGACACCATTACATTATCTCATCCGAATCTTGCGGGATTGATGTTTTAGGTGGAAAACTTATTAGAGATGTAGAACCCGGAGAGATCATTCATTTAAGCCATCAAAAAGAATTACACTCCGAAATACTAATTAAAAGCGATAGAACAGCTCTATGTCAATTTGAATTCGTATATTTCGCACGCCCTGATTCTATTATTGATGGCGTTTCTATTGCTCAGACAAGGTTGCAATTAGGGATAAATTTAGCCAAAAACGATCCCTTATTGGATGACCCTAAATTTAAAGAAAACGCAATCGTAGTTCCAGTACCTGATTCGGGGAGAAGCGTTGCAGCAGGTTACGCACAAGAAGCGAAATTACCTTATGTAGAGGGATTAATGAAGAATAGATATGTATGGAGAACTTTCATAATGCCTGGACAAAAAAATAGGGAAGCGGCTGTAAAAGAAAAACTAAATCCAATTAAATCCTTTATCAAAGGTAAGAATGTAATCATACTGGATGATTCGATAGTAAGAGGAACAACTACAACAAAGATTATTAACTTGATTAGAGACGCTGGTGCAATATCTGTTAATGTAAGAATTAGTTGTCCTCCCGTAATAAAACCATGTTACATGGGTATTGACTTTCCTACAACCTCAGAATTAATTGCAGGACGCTTCAAAAATCTTTATGGAGAGGAAAACTATATCGAAGAGATTAGAAAGAAAATAGGTGCTGATTCTCTACGATACCAAACTATTGAAGATCTTGTTAGTGCGATCGGAAAAAGTAAAAACCAGTTGTGTATGGCGTGTCTAACGGGGGAATATCCACTAAAATCTGTAAATAAAATAATAGAAATGGAAAGAGCTATATCATCAGATAGAAATTAATATTTTTAAAATTACTATTCTACGCCATCCCAACAATAGGTACATAGTTTTTCTTTAGGTAATCCAATAGCTTTTACTAGGTTTTCTAGCCTCTGATATATTAATGTTGTTAAATGCAACTTTTCGCGTATAACATTGACCATTGCCTTATAATTATCAGATTCTGGATTGGTATACTCCACGGGATTTTCGAGATCCTCTCCAATTAATTCTTTAATGGCCCATCTTCCTGCTAAATCTAACTCCGAACGAGATCGAGAGAAGTTTAAAAATTTACATCCGTAAACAAGTGGTGGACAAGCAGGTCTCATGTGTACTTCTTTTGCTCCTAATTCAAACAACCTCTCAACTTGCCTTCTCAACTGAGTACCTCTCACGATTGAGTCCTCGCAAAAAAGAAGACGTTTGTCTGTGATAAGTTCTTCAATCGGTATAAGTTTCATCCTTGCGACGGTATCTCTAATGGATTGTTCTTGAGGCATGAAACTTCGAGGCCATGTTGGCGTATACTTTACAAAGGGTCGGGCATAAGGAATTTGTGCTTCGTTAGCATAACCTAATCCATGAGCTGTACCCGAATCTGGGATGCCTGCTACGAGATCAATTTCCAGATCATCCTCTCTTCGTAGATAGGCACCACACTTATACCGAACAGATTCAACATTTATACCCTCATAATTGGAAGCAGGGTATCCATAATAGACCCATAGAAAAGCACAGATTTGCAATCTACTACCTGGTGCAACCTTTTGTTCGAGACCTTTTTCACCTAGAAAAACGATTTCTCCAGGTCCTAGATATTTTGTTATTTTATAACCAAGATTTGGGAATGCACAAGTTTCCATTGCAACAGCATAAGAACCGGGCTTTTCACCTATAATGAGAGGCGTTCTACCTAGTGAATCACGTGCAGCGAATATCCCTTCATCAGTTAAGATAAGAATGGTACACGAACCATCGATCATACCTTGAACCTTTTGAATACCTTCTTCAAATGTAGCAGCTTGGCTAATTATTGTTGCTACCATTTCCGTAGGGTTAATTTCTCCTCCATGCATTTCTGAGAAATGACTTCCGTTATTTAATGCCTCTTTGGTTAGATCATCAATATTATTAATTTTTCCGACTGTAGAAATGGCAAAAACTCCTAAGCGCGAACTGATAATTAAAGGTTGATCTTCGTAGTCACTAATTACTCCGATACCTTTATTCCCATGCATTTTCTTGATATCTTTATCGAACTTAGATCTAAATTGGCTCGTCGTTATATCCTTGATGAACCTTTGAAAACTACCAGAGTTTTTTACCGCCAAACCCCCTCTTTTGGTCCCTAAATGGGAATGATAGTCTGTACCATAAAAAAGATCATCAACACAATCTTTATTTGAAAAAACTCCGAATAATCCTCCCATTTTTTTAAATCACTTCCACTATATATTAAATCTGAATAAAATTTTTAAATAAAATTATTAATCTGATATGATTTGACATTGAAGTCTTATTTCCTAAAAAGATGATAATAAATTAAGAATTATTTTTTAAGAAATCGTTCCAGGAATGTTCTCTCTTTCAAATCTTGCCATAGTTATTGCATTACTAGGGCAAGTAACAGCGCATAGTCCACAGCCTAAGCATTTATTTTCGTCTATGTGAGCAACCCCATCTACAGTTATCGCATTAAATTTGCATCGTTCTAAACACGTCTCGCAGCCCGTACATTTCTCTTCGTCTATTAGTGAGATATAATTTGCTTTGGCGATAGCCCTAGGGTTGTCAAATTGAGTGATACCTTTTAACATTCCACAACAACATTCGCAACACGCACAGAGTATATTGCAATTAGTCGCATCGTTATCTGTAGCGTGAACTAATCCAATTTGTGAAGCCTCTTCAGTAAGTGTTATTATCTCCTCTTTAGTCGTTGCTTTTATATCTGGATCTCCCATTTCCAATACTGCTTTAGCGTTTGGTCCCAGCAGAATACAATTGTGAATGGGATATTTATCTTTACACTCTCTAATTCCTTCGACTTCTGCTCTTTTACGGCAAGGGCAAGGAATTACAGCAAAATCTGTATTGGTTTCAATTATATTATAAACCTCTTCAATAGGAATTATCTGATGGCCAGGCTCAACTTGTTCGCTAACAGTTAAGACTCGCATGCGAGGCGTGCCATCCCTTTTATTTTCCCATGTCTTATAATACTTATCGTTAGTGTAAAACTCTCTACTTAATTGAGCAAACTTAACAATATCGTCTCTGGTATAATTTTCTTTTATAATAAAAGGCATGTCGTAAATAAACAAAGGCGTGGGTAAAGAGTAATAATTTCCTATTTTTATTAGAAATCCTCTCTTACAAGTTTCTGCAAGTTTGGCAGATATCTCAGCTTTTTCCAGACCGATCTTTTTCGAAAGTTTTGATAATGATGTAGATTTTGGAAAAACTTCTAAATGGAGAATAATCTTAATTATTTCTGGATCGTACATTAAACTTAAATATTCAAGATACTTTTCGGTAGGCTCTCCATTCTCGTCCTTAGGAAATGATTGAGCTTTATATGTTAATTTTTTAGAAAACTCAATTAAATTTTCCTTATGTTCTTTTGAGGCAATCATTTTAAATTTATTTTATTATTATTATAATTATAAGTATTAATTATTTTTATTATACTTGAATATTCCCCCTATTAATTGGCCTACGCTTATTCCCGCGTCCCCAGGTGGCACTCTGTTGTGTTCAATGAAATTAAAGCCTCCTTTAATGATTCGTTCTTTTATCGTCTTTGAAAAAGCACCGTTATAAGCAACGCCCCCGGTTAATCCTATTGTTTCGATACCATTTTCTTTAGCAATTTTAATCGCAACTTTAGCAAATACTATTCCAATTTCTTTTTGAAATTTTGCGGCGATATCTTGTCTTTTGGAATCTTTAGTTTTTAGTAAATTTATTACATCTAAAATTAAATCTGAAGTATTAATAAAATAACTTCCATTTTTCTTCGAATATGTAACGTCTAAATTAATCTTATCTGGATTTCCTTTCGAGGCCAAACTCTCTAGTCTCATCGCAGGTTCTCCTCTATAACTTTTTAAATTCGATGCTCCTAAAATATATGATATAACATCAAAAATCCTACCAGTGGAGCTTGTTAATGGAATGTTTTCGTTAGGAAATTGATAATCGGCGCGCTCAAATTGAGAAATAATTGCTTTCAATTCCGTGTTTTTATATTCCAAATCGTTTTCCAAGGCAATCTGTTTAAATAATTTTTCAGATTTTTCAACACCGAGAGCGTTAAGGATGATGGAAGCCGTCATTCGGGCAGGAAATTTTGTACATCGGTCCCCTCCAATCATAGGTTGATTTTCTAAATGACCTAGACGTGAATAACCGTCATAAGAACTTAGTAAAATTTCACCACCCCAGACATTCCCATCTTTGCCGTAACCAACTCCATCTGTACAGATGCAAACGATCTTTTCGTCTAATGCAACTTTATTTTCCGCCATTAAACTTAAAGCGTGAGCGTAGTGGTGTTGAATGGGATATAATTTGATGTTTAATAGTTCAGATAACTCCTTTGCTAATCTTGTAGTGACGAAAGCTGGATGAGCGTCGCAAGCGATAAATTTAATTTCAGAATCTTTTATCTGAAGCAATTTTTTCATATGATGCAGCGCATTTTTTAAAAAATCGTAAGTTTCAAGGTGCGTTACATTTCCGATATGTTGAGTCGGGAAAATTCGATTTCTTCGTAATAAGGCACCTGTCACTGCTAATTCTGGGCCTGTAGCTATAGCGCTTGGGATTTTAACTTTAAAAGGTAATGGTAAATATTCTGGTACATAACCTCGCGATCTTCTAATCAATTTCACTTTGTTGTTATGAACCCTTATTACACTATCGTCTGCTCGTTGGTAAATTGGTCTATTATGAAGTAGAAAGAAATCGGCTAAATTGTTGAGTTGATCAAATATCTTTTCGTTTTCAATCGCCATAGGAATATTCGATTTGTTGCCACTTGTATAAACTAATGGCTGTTTTTCAATATGGTCAAAAAGTAAATAATGAATACCTGAGTATGGAAGCATAATCCCTATGTTGTTTAAACCGGGCGCAACGAATTCTCTAATGTCAGATTTATTGAAGTTTTTATTTTTCTCTAAAACCACAATTGGTCTGTGAAAAGAAGATAAAAGTTCCCTTTCTCTTTGTGAAATTTTAAAGTAATCCTCAATAATTTCTAAATCTGGAACCATTAAAGCAAATGGTTTATTCTTTCTCTTCCCTTTCCTCTTGCGTAGTTCTAGAATTATTTTATCGTCGTTAGCTAGGCAAACCAAGTGGACGCCTCCTATTCCTTTAATAGCAGCGACTTCTCCTTCTTTTATCCTTTTTGTAGTTATCTTTAATATTTCGTTAATCGAATCTGTTTTAATAGAGTTTTTTCCTTTATCGTAAAGCTGATAATTAGGACCACAAACAGAGCAAGCAAATGTTTGAGCGTGGAATCTCCTGTTTTGATAGTCAGAATATTCTGCCAGACATGATTTTGGTTCCGCCTTTTTGCAAAAAGGAAATTTTATCATTGTGCTCCTTTCTCTATCGTAAGGTAGCTCTCTTACTGTTGTAAATCTGGGTCCACAAACAGCACAAGCAATAAAAGGGTAATTGTAGTACTTTTGTAAATTAGAATTTCGCATATCTCTTAAACAATCGTTACATATTGCAATATCTGGAGGCAGAGTTAGACTTATACCCCTTCCTTCTTCACTTTTTCCAATTCTTAAATCGGCAAAAGTCTCGCTTATTTTATATTCGTTAACGGTGAGTTTTTCAATATACGAGATATTAGGTTTCTTCTTTTTTATGTTGTCAATAAATTCTTCAAAGTCTTCTTGATTGCCCTGTAATGTAAGACTAACTCCCGCGTTTCCTCGATTCAAAATAACACCTTTTAAACCGTGATTCTGTGCCAAATTAAATAAAAAAGGTCGAAATCCTACTCCTTGAACTATTCCCGTTATTTCCAGATT
>DAOUUT010000239.1 GCA_030668025.1 Promethearchaeota archaeon | reverse complement strand
ATTTTTGGACTGAGTTTTGCTTTTATAAGTTTCTTTATGACTCTAATGTTTTCCGAGGTAATTATATATTTAATCTTTATTCAATTTCCTGGAACAACTTTCGTTTTGAACCTTTATTTTCTATTGATTAATGTCTACTTGCCAATATTGACGGTAATTTTAGTCGTTATACTACTCTACAAATACTTTACTTCAAAATCAATTAATACAAAAAACTTAATCGTTTTATACGTCAGTTTATTAATTAGTGCTTCGATGAGTATTATTTTGCCCTTTTGGAGCACGTTAGCTATATTAATTGGCATCTCGCTTTGGGATATCTTTGGCGTTCTTTATAAACATGGGCCAATTAAAGCTATGATGGATATAGCTACCCAAAATGACGATGAAAATAACTTAACAAAAGCAGAAATAAAAGAAAAAATTAAGAACGGTGAGACCATCTACGATACCTCTAAATTAGAGATTGGTATCGGGGATTTGGCTTTTTACAGTTTACTTACTTCTAGCGTCCTTCTTCATACAAATAACGTAATAATTATGGTTTTAACCACAGTTGCAATTCTAATCGGAACAGGAATTACAATTTCGGGATTAAAAAGAAATAAAATTTTACCTGGGCTCCCAATTTCTATTTTTTTAGGCATAGGTGCTTTTTTCCTCTCTCAATTTGTAATAAATATCATTTTTATGTGATTGAAAAATTATGTTCTTTATTAGTTAAAAATTCTAAAAGTTGAAAGATATAATGGTTGATTTAAGTCTTATTAAAACTTTTACGGTTGTTGGGGCGGGAACCATGGGGAGAGAAATAGCCCAAGTTGCTTTAATGTCAGATATGTTTGACAAGGTTATTTTGAACGACATTAACGAAAATGCTTTAATTAATGCGAAAAAATTTATTAAACTTGGTATAGAAAAAATTGAATCTAAAGGAAAGTTAGGTCAAGGATTAACCGCGCTCTCTCTAATTAAAAACCTTATTATTGATAAAAATCTAATTAATTCTATTAAAGAAGCCGATTTTATCGTAGAAGCGATACCCGAAGTAATGGAATTAAAGCAAGATCTATTTAAAGAACTAGGGCAACACGCGCCAGAACATGCTGTATTAGCAACAAATACGTCAACGATGAGCATTTCTAAAATCGCCGAAGCGTCAAACAGGCCAGAACAAGTAATTGGGATGCATTTTTTTACACCTATTCCGTTACTCCGATTAATTGAATTAATTAAAGGAGAAAAAACATCTCAAGAAGCGTTTAACTTGGGAGTGGCAATTGGTCAAAAGCTACCCGCGCTCAAAGGCAAAAGATATATCGCAAAAATAGAAAAGGAAAGTCCAGGCTTTATTGTAAATCGTCTAACTATTGCAACAAGTCTACTTTTTAATTGGATTTTAGATATGGCTACGGAAAAAGGAATTCCTTACGAAAAATTTGACAATGATTTTGTATCTTCCCCTGAATTAGGTCCCTTAGCTAAATGGGATTACTTAGGTTTAGATGTTGTTTGCGATGTTATGAATTATTTTGTTGAAGAGATATCACCAGAATTTGCCCCTGGCAAAACGCTCACAAATCTTCTTAAAGAGGGGAATTTGGGGCGAAAATCGGGAAAAGGTATTTATGAGTGGTTTGAAGGAAAACCTAATCGTAAAACTAATGAAAAAACAGGACTGTTCAACCCAGAACATTATTATGCAATTCAATTAAACGAAGGTTGTAGATTATTAGAGGAAAAAATTGTTTCTGGATATAAAGTAATTGACGATACTATGTTAGCTGGAATGGACATGCCCGGACCCTTTGGAGCTGGTAAAAACAATTACGAAAAATGGGCTCAAATGCTAGAAGATCTTTCAGAATTTACTGGAATAGCCTATTTCAGACCGTGCAACTTAATGAAATCTGGAAATTTTCTAAAGATGAGAAAATAATTTATCTTAAAGCTATAATTAAGACATCAAAATTTTAAAGTAAATAAATTTTCAAGAATAAATATTAATTCATAACATATATTAATCTAAATTATCGATACAATTATTTCTTCATGAAAAATGAATGAAAAAGATTCAGCTCCTAAAACCGGTTTCCAAAAAATTATTGCTTTTTTTAACAATAATCTTGAAATGAATCGTCCAATCGCAATCGCTGAAGTAGTTGAAAAAACCGGATTCTCGTGGAGCTTCGTGAAAAAAACATTAGCTAAAATAAAAGAAGAATACGATGGATTTCATTTTGAAAAATCAGGAAGCACTTGGATTATGTGGAAAGATCGAAATCATATTATAAAGAAATTGGATGAAACTTGTTCTCGATTTTTAAAAGATGATGATAAATGTTGATGATTATCTTTTTGATCTCAACTTTTTACCAGCTAAATATAAAATACAGCACCCTGGACATATTGGCATGAATTTTTTTGACTCCATATAATCTCTGAACCTCTTATATTTCTCTCCATTCCAAATGTCTACAATGCTATTCTCATGTAGATTTCCAAGCACTAAATCATAGAAGATATGGCAAGGGGCAACATCACCATTAGCAACAATCTCAGTCGACACCCAAGGAATAATGCACTTCTCATATACATCAGTCATCTGATCCCAATTCGAAGTTAGATAAGCTTCTAAATTCTGTGAAGAAAAAGTAGGTGGTAGAAGCACCGCGTACTTATTTTGACTCGAATAATAGGTCCGCACTCTATTTACTTGTCTAGATAACTCAGTTCTATCTATTTCATTGAATTCAGATGGTAAACGAACCAAACCCTTCCAATAGGTATCACTTTGAATTCCAAATTCTGAACTGAGAAATTCTGCGTAATCTTCTCCCATCTGTTTTGTAATATAGTTCTGCATTTGTATTGTAATACGGTCTAATTTTGAAATATCAAGATCCTGCAAGAAAAATTCCTCGACTGTTAGAAAGTTATCAGGAGTTACAGTGTAAATTATATCAATAAGAGGCTTTTTTGCTTTGTTCTTCTTTTTCACCTCAAAAAGATCATTTATTCCTTGTATTGCCTTTTCATAGCTCCCTACCCCTCTCTGTTTATCATTTATATCTCGAGGACCATCAAGAGAAACCCGCACCAAGTCAAATTCTTTTTCAACCAACATTTCAGCATTATCAGACAAAAGCGTTCCATTTGTTGGAGTATTTACAAAGGAATTATTCTTTTTAATTTCATCTATTAACTCTTCAAAATAAGGATATAGTAGCGGTTCTCCACCGAATAGCGAATAAGTTGGTTTTGTATTCGCAAGTTCACTGATTAAGTTCCTAACGATTTCAAAATTTAGAGTCTTGGGTTTTTGTTTAGTCTGAGATGTAGAATACGCACCAGTTTCTCCCCAATAATAACATATTTTACAACGCAAATTACAATTTTCAGTAAGATGGAGAGTTATATTACGAGGTAACGAAGGAATTTTAAGCATAGAAATCTAAATTAATAAATCATTAAAGTATTTTAACATGAAAAATAATGTGTATAATTTAAATTGATGTGTTTAATCTCATAGGCTTCTAATAGCTAATCCACAATAGAACTAAGTGATTTTGGTCGGTTAGTCAAAAAAAAAGACTTAATAAATTCAATGTCGAGTTTGTTTAATAAATTGGCGCTCTTACATGAAGCAATTAAGATTCCATAGTGGTTTAACGGTTGTATTAATATTGTCCCATTAGAACAATCAATCAATATTCGTTTTAGATTACCAGCTCTTATTTCACCAACAAATTGTCTTCCTATCCACCTTAAAGCCGCACATATCGCGGCAATAAGCGTACGGTCGGTGTTTTCATTTACGAAAGAAGCAATGGGTAAGCCTTCATTTCCCACAACTATGATTGTGCTAATTCCTATGTTTTTCTTACATAATTTTTCTAGGTATTCTTCTAGATTGGACAATATAAATATGCCCTCTGTTTTCGGTTAAAATTAATTTCGACAAGAAAATATTAGGAATCCTAAATATATATGTGTTTGCTTAGGGATTAAAATAAAACCCTCGGAAATGTGTTTTAAGAGCCATTCAAACCTAAATTTAACTCTTCATCCTTACAAAGTAATATAGTTTTATTGTCAAAAAAAGCACTAATTAACGGCTATAAAAGTTATTTTTCACATTATCTTCTAATATAAGCTTTCCTAAAAAATCAATTTTTAAACCTTAATTTAAGCGGTTTTAACATTAGAAAATAGAGAGTGTGAATATTCACACTAGCTTTATATTTTATGTTCCATTTTATAAAACAAATTTTTATCTATAAAAATTATACGTATTAAAGTGTTTAATTTAATGAAGATTGAAAAATCAAGTCAAGAACTTGAAAATGAAGTAATTTATGCTGGTTTATGCATTCATTGCGGAAGTTGTAACGCGTTTTGCCCACATATGGATTTTAATGAAGAAACTGGATTAGCTTACGTCGTTGACGAATGTGCTGAGACTGTTGGTTTGTGCTATAATGCATGCCCACGAAGTTTTCTTCCTGTTTCCGAAATTGAACTAAAAATGTTCGGTCAAAATCGCGTTGACTTAGCTGTTGGAGTATATAAAGATATAATTCAGGTTAAATCCAACAATAATGATGAGATTCTATACAATTTAGTTTCAGCCGCATTCGACTCTGGAATTGTTAAACATTTTGTTTTGAGCAAACCTAAAAGCACTAAACCACCTGTCGCTTTTCCTGTAGTTGTTGATAGCGCGAATGATGCTAAACAATACATCCCTAACAATCCCAATCAAAACGCTGGACCCTTAATCACTGGAATTGGAAGAGCTTATTTGGATAGAAAGCGGGAAATAGGTATTATAGCGAATCCATGTCATCTTCAAGGTCTTGCAAAAATTATAACAAGCGATTTTAACACGGGTGCCGAGCGCACTTCCCTAAAGATAGGTTTTGCCTGCTCTTCTGGTGGAATGGCCGGCTGTATATATTGTACTGATTACACTGGAGAGTTTTCTGATATTTCTTATAGTCCATGGGGCGCACCTAAAGGTTCTGGAGAAGCTTTTTTGATTGTTAGAACTGATGTAGGCCAAAAAGTCATAGATCACGCAATAAAGAATAAATTAATCGAAGTTACTAATAAAGAGCCCGATCTTAGCGAAATGAAAAAGTTCATAAATAAGAAGAGAAAGAAAAACTTCTTAAATTTGTTAGGTAGAGAATTAATTACTGCTAAATACTTGCATTTGAACATAGACGAATTCAAGGACTTACTCGATTAAAATTTTTGAAGTAGTTAACTCAAACCTTTTTTTTTTTGTATTTCTTTTATTAATGTTTCAAAAATAATATTATTATCTTTACCCGATTTTGAGCTCGTTTCAAAAAGATAAGGGATATTATGTTCTTTCCCAAACTCCTCAGCTTCTTCTCGTTCAACAGTTCGTCTAGTGTCAGCTAGATCAGCTTTTTCTCCAATTAGTATAAACACGGGATCTGAAGAATGGTCTTGAACAATATCATACCATTCTTGAAGGTTCTGAAAACTCGTATATCTAGTAATATCGTAACATAGCAGGCAACCGTGAGTGCCTCTTGCATAATTCGGTAAAAAAAATCTGAACCTTTTTTCGCCAGCAAAGTCCCAAATTTGAAGATTTACAACCAAATTTTCAAATTCCATCTGATAAGTGGCTAAATCCGTTCCAATAGTGATTTTCATTGGGGTAAAATGTCCAGTAATCAGTCTCTGTATCATGGTGCTTTTACCAACCCCCCCATCTCCTACAACGACTACCTTAAAAAAATACCTGCGTTTTTGCTCGGTTGGTTGCGACATAATATAAAACTATTTGAAATTTAAATAATTAAAATATGGTTAAGATTTTAATAAATATGATTTTAATAAATTAAAATAATACGATAATTTATTCTCTAGCTAAATCTCTATAAAATTTTTTATTTATTTTAATAATATTTTCGATTATTTT
>DAOUUT010000114.1 GCA_030668025.1 Promethearchaeota archaeon | reverse complement strand
TGACGATCAAGGTATTTGTAAGAAGTTAAACCTTCTAGTTGCGACTAACCATAATATTGCTGGAATCGAGAAGTCATTAATGCACGTTGCTAAACAAGTGTTTGAAGATAAGGCCTTGGAAGGATTAAAATTACCAGACCCTTGGATTAAATAAAAATAAAAAAAGGAAACAGTGAAAAAAAAATGAGCGAAGAAATTCCGGAAGGAGTAGTAAATCTACTCGAAATGATAGTCCGTTGTTACGATTGCTGACTATCGTGTGCCGCCCATATTACTGTAGTAAAAGAGGACGGCGAAGAGATTTACTCTCGCAAGTTGAACGTTGGCTTAGGATGAATATCCAATAAAAATTATAGATTGGATATAACTGCCCCTGCCCGGGGTTAAAGCCAATAAATGTTTTAAATAAAAAGGAATGAAAAAATGGAAAAAAGTGAAAAAAATGACAATAGATTTTGAATTTAGAAAACAAGTTATGGATTATCATATCGGGTCTGATTTGATTAAATATTGCTATCAATGTAGTCGCTGTTCAGACAACTGTCCAATTACTAATGTAACGACAGACTTCTATACAACTACAGGATACAACCCAAGAGCTAACATTTTAAAAGCTTTGTTAGGATATAAAGATTTGATTTTTTCTGAAGATCCTTTAGCAATTTGGGGCTGCACAGTTTGCGATACATGCGACGAGGTTTGCCCACAGAACATCGAATTGACAGAAATCTTTACTTTCTTAAAAAACGAATCCACTAAACAAGGAAATGCGCCTGAATTTATTTATTTACAAGCGAGAGCAATTTTTGATAGTGCAAAAGCAATACCTTCCCAGCCTGCTATAGAACGCAGACGAGAACAATTAGGTTTACCGGCTGTTGCCGTACCAGATGTTAGCGAATTACAAACTTTATTAAAAAATATAGGAGCAGATAAAAAGCTTAAATAGGAGGAATGATGAAAAAATGACAGAATATAAGATGTTTGAGGGTTGTACGATCGGAAACCGCATTCCATTTATAGAAGCAGCTTCCAGAAAAGTTTTTGATAAAGTTGGAATTGAGACCTCACAAACGAATTTTTCTTGTTGCCCAGACCCTACGGGCATGAAATCGTTTGATAACGACGCTTGGTTGGCAATCGGTGCAAGAAACCTATGTTTAGCGGAAGCTGAAGGAAAAGACATAATATCTCTATGTAATGGTTGTGCCAACACGCTTAGAGGCGTACAACATCAATTAAAGCACGATTCATGGAAAATGAATAAGGTCAATAAAGAACTCGCTAAAATTGGGAAAGAATATAAAGGCACAATAGATATTAAGCATTTTGTTGATGTGCTGAGCGATAATTTAGACAAGGTCAAAGGAGCAATTATTAAGCCACTTGCCGGTCTAAAAGTTGCTGTCCATCCAGGGTGCCATTATATGCGACCTGCCGAGTGGATGGAATCAGACGATCCCATGAGACCAACTACACTAAAGAAACTTGTAGAAGCAAGCGGAGCAACCGTTGTTGATTACGGGGAGGAAATCCTATGCTGCGGAAGCGCTGTGACTAACGCTTACGAGGAACACGGTTTTGCTAACTTAAAGATTAAGATGGATGCCATCAAAAAGTCTGGCGCAGATGTGGTAGCTGTAAATTGTCCTGCGTGTTATCAACAATTCGATACGAGACAGCGAGATTTAGGTAAGAAATACGAGACAGAATACGACACTCCCGTGATGTATATCACAGAGCTTTACGCTTTAGCGATGGGGTTCACTCCAGACGAGATAGGTTTGAAATTTCACAGAACTCGCATGAAATCCACATTAGAAAAACTTGGTTTATAACCAAATTTATAACTTTATTTTTTTATTTTATTTTTTTAGCATTACAGTTTGATACAAATAGTCTTAGTTTTGAATAGTAAAGAATAAAAATATTGAAGTTAATTAATTTATTGGTACTTATTTCTTCAAGTGAAGAAATTCTTATTAGGTATAAGACATATGTTTTTAGTACTGGAAGGAACTAAAAGGATAGAAAAGGAGAAGAAATAAAATGATATCGTTCGATAAAGAAAGGTCTCCGCCCTGGTTTTTTCAATTCATCGAGAATTATTCGCATATAATGTTAGATTTACGATTCAACACTGATAGCGTAATGGTAGAAATGTTAAACTTTTCTTTAGATTTAGAGTTTCAAGGATTTGAAGGCTTAATTTTTTACATTTACAAACCAAGCTTAAATAAAATCGAGTTCGACATTCTCGACTATAGGACAGTATCCATTAGCACAATAAAGAATTTGTATATTGATGTTAAAGATTATACCTCTTCAGATTCGCTAGATTTTATCCTTATCCCTTTTGGGTACTTCAAAGAAGACCATAAGTTTATTCCAGTAATACACAGTGGGAATGTAGAATCAAATTATCAGATATTTACTTGGTCTCCTTCTTTACTTTTTAAAAACATCAAATCGATAATTAAAATTGCAAATACTTACGACGAAATAGTGCCGCTGGCGTATTTGGATCGATACTACTACCAATTCAATAGCTCTTTTAAAGGAAATAAAACGGAATTTCTTTTCAGTCTTATTAATATCCTCGTTAGCCTTGAGGATATGCCCGATATTGAACCTTTAGTTTCTAAGATAAAAGAGTTAATCACAAAAACTAACGAGTTTTTATTTGAATTGTGTCAAAGATCAATTCCCTTAGAAATGATTAACCTTCTCAAAGAATTAGAGCGGTTGAAATTCAACATTGACAATTTATCTAAAGAAGAAATCTTTAATTGGCTCGACGACTTGTTAAATGTTTATGCGGATAAGGTTTAAACGACTTTATTTTCTTATATATGACTACTATGTCATAACTCTGCTAAGAATTAATAATGAAAAAAAGAAAAATTTACTTATTTTATTTTTTAAATTTTATTATAACGAGAAGAATTAACGCTACTAAGAAGAAAATTGCTCCAACAATCAAGAAACCAAATTTAATCGTCGCAGATAGAGATGCAATTAATGGTACGAATGATGCAAACGCAGTGGCTTCGTTAAGCATGATGAGTAAATTAATGTTTTCTATAATGTCAAAAATTCCGGCGATAATTGGTGTTAAGCTCATATAAAGGCTAATATTTTGGATTTTCTCGTCCAATTTTCTCGAAACTAGTAAAATCAATGCGAAAAGAGGTACTGTGTAACCAATGATATATAGAAAGTCCCAGTACACACCTACTGCTTGCAATGTCATTACTTCATCCCCCCATACGCCGAATATTATTAATATTTGCTCTTTAGTCCAAGCAAATTCAAAGTCTAAGATTCCATACCCATATCCTAAATATGCCAACGGTTCAAAAATCAGTATATTTATTGTAAGAAGAATAACAATTCCTATAGCTGCTATTATTAATAGAAATAAATCGCTAGGATATTCTTTTAATTTTTCTAATTTTTCTAAAAGCATACTATTTCACATAACGAAATTATTATGATAATAAATTAAATTTAAGTTTAATAAATTCTAACCTTCTTTTAAAAATAAGCAAATGTAATCATTAATTATTTTTAGGTTCTAATATTAGAAAAATTAGATATATTCATTTTAAAATTGTAAAATTATGTGTCTCGCTATCCCTGGAAGGATTGTACAGCTTAATGTTGAAAAAAGCTCCGCTTTGGTGGACTTTGATGGAATACAGCAAAATGTTATAACTGCTTTAATTTTAAACCCGGAAGTTGGAAAGTATGTTATCGTACACGCAGGGTACGCCATCGAACAAATTAACGAAAAAGACGCTCTTGAAGCGATTGAGCAATGGAAAGCGATTGCCGAGGATCAGAGCCTTAACTTATCCGACATTATGTAATTATAGAAAATTGGTTTTCTATATCTATATATACCGTTTTTAAAAAGGATAAAGAATAGAAGATAGTCTGAATTCTGTGCTATAAATCAAATAACTCGATTTTGAGCTGCTTCAATTTGCTAAATAATTTTTTAATAGCGCCAATAGCCTTTGAATCTGGATTAAAATCTAAAGGGGAAGTGCCATTCAAATCAGCTTTTCCAATTTCGGAGTCGAAAGGAATTGAGTGATATAATGGAACTTTCCAATCTCTAATACGATCGTTAATAATACTTAACTGAGATTCATCAATCACTTTGTTAACAATAAGATAGATGTTGATTACGCCTAATTTTTTCGATAAGTCTATTATTTTAAAGCAAAGGTCTAAAGATTTCTGAGAGGGTTCAGCTATTACCAGCATGACGTCAATTCCTTTAGCCGTGCCACGACCTAAGTGTTCTAAACCCGCTTCAAAATCAACAATTACTACTTCGTCTCTCTTTACGAGCAGATTATATAATAAAGTCCTGATCAAAGCATTTTCGGGGCATAAGCAACCTGAGGCGGGTTCTACAATTCCTCCTAATACTAGTAGATGCAAATTATCTGGACCAAGGGCTTTAAATTTATCCGGAATATCGGACACATTTGGAGTTATGTTATAAACGCCTGGACCAGCGCCTTTAACAACCGTACGTTCCTCAATCATCTTTTTCATTTCTGAAATCGGCACAATCTTTGATTTGATCGTTTCGGTAATTCCTAAAGTATAGCTTAAATTCATCGCTGAATCGTTGTCAATAGCTAAAACTTTAAACCCATCTATAGCAAAAAGTCTTGCTAAAGTTCCAGCAATTAAAGTCTTACCTACACCACCTTTACCAGCTACAGCAATTTTAATTCTAAATCTACCTTTTTATTAATTATTTGGTTTGTTTTAATTATTTTTTAAATGAAATTAAATTTTTAGGTTAAGTTTAGTAATAATCTGTAAAGGATCGGTTATCTTAAATAAAAAATTTGATTAATAATTTATGGTATATTAGTTATACTAAATATAAGAGGAATTATATGATTTAACAATTTTTACCCATACTTTGCATTCTTTTTGATATTTCCATCATTTCGTCAAAGATCTTCACGTTATCTTTCGGATTTTTACAAACGAGTAGTTTTTCATTTAAACGTTTAATTTTTAATGCCAATTCTGTAAATTCCTTAGGTGGTTTTAGTTGGTAATGATGAACTAGTTCGCCATTATCTTTAACTTCAATAAAAACCCATTTATTATCTTTTTGGGACCAATTCCACCTGTTACGCGTAAATTCTCTTGCCATCCCATTTTTCACTATTCAAAATAAATTAGTAATAAAATATCTATGAGCTTACCTTGTTATTGATTATTATATTATCCAAAGATATATTTATTATTTTTTAAAAAAAATATTAATGAGTTATTATTAAGAAACAACGAAAAAATTTAAAATTGAAAGTTTTTAAAATTACTAGTTTTAACAATTTAATTTCGAGAGCATTTCTTGAGCGGCTTCTCGAACGTCAACGTCCTTATCTCTTTGAAGTTCTTTTAACATATCTAACTTTTCAATATTCTCAAAATTCTGTAAAGCTTTAATGAGGTATAACTTTACGATCCAGTCGTCGTCTTTAACTAGTCCTTTGAAAGCGTCAAAGATTTTAGGGCCTTTAATGAAGCTTAATACTTTTATAGCGTATGTTCTTTTATCTCTATTGTTACTACTTAAATCTTCGATAAGCTGGGCTACAATCACGTCTTTAGAATTATTTGTCAGTTGTTTATACATTTTAAAGAAAAGAGTAGATGGAAAGGCCTCAAATACAATCTGGTCAGGTATTATGACAGGTTCTGTATTAGCAAATACCTGATCTTCACGAACTTTTAATTCTACTATCAAATCGCTTAATTGTTTGTTAGCGTTTTCGAATTTTTTATATTTAATGTTTAAATTTTCTAATTCGTTGTCTCTTTCTGAAATTTTCTTAAGAGACTCTTCAATTTTTTGCTTTAAGCTTTCTATAATGGATATATTCGTATTTATAATGTCTTTTAACTCGGTATTTTCTACTTCTAACCGTAATAAATTGCCCTTTAATTCTCCTATATTATCACCGATTTCAACCACTTCTGGAGACGCTTGTTCCTGAAATTTTACGGTTTCTTCTATTTTCTGTTGTAAATAATTAACCTTTTCTTGATATTGGTTGTTGTCAAACATTAACTGGTTGTTAATTTTATTTGCTTCATCTAATTCGTGGATAAATAGAGTTTTTGTTTCTTCATTCTCTTTTAGAATCGTTTTAAGCACTTCTATTTCTTGCTTTAACGATTCAATTTGAACGCGGCTAATCCCGTTTTCTTCAGTTAATTGAAAAATCAGTTTTTTCGCATTTATTAAATCATGATTATCTTTTCCATTATCTTCTTCTTTAAATACGACTTTTTCTTGTAATCCTTTTATTTTGTTGTTCAAATTCTCGATTTCAAGGCGATTATTCTCGTTTTCTTCAGTCAATTGCACAATTACTTTGTTTGTGTAAATTAATTCTTCATTCTCTTCTTGAAATTTTTGAGCGTTTTCAAATTCCTTCGATATTTCCGCAATCGTTTGTTGTAGGATTTCAATATCTTTTTCCTTTTTGATAATGTCTTGTCTTTGGTCCGTAACTAAATCTTTTAACACGAATATATCTTCTGGGATATTATTTTCTTTGAATTCAGAAAGCTGGGATTTTTGATTTTCTATAATTCTTTTCTGTTCGTTAATAGTAAATTTTAATTTTTGTACTTCTTCTTTTAAACGACTTATAATAGTTTCTAAATCGGAGTGAGTTTGATTTCTGTAATCAACTGAATCGATTAAATCCTTTAATTCTTTACTCATTTTAATAGCGTATTAATGTTCTAATTTGAATTATTAATAACGGTTTGAACTAATAAATCTTCACATATTTTAGCTAACTACTTTATTTTGATAATGTAACTTGAGTTAATAAATCTTTATTGACTCTTATATGAAAAATTTTAAATTAATGGAAATTATTTAATACGTTATAAATAATTATAGTGTGAAAGAATATGCCACAAGATATGCTAAAAGCATTTAAACCACGAAAAATCAAAGAAGACGATTTATATGGTGAAAAAGCGGGATATAGATTAAATATCTTAAGACCAAATGTATACCAATTTTACTCAACGATGGCCGGGTGCCATGTTTTTTTAATAATTGGCGATGATCTAAATGTTTTAATTGATACGGGTATTATTACTAAATTTAATAGCTTTAACTATTTGCTCACCACAGAAGTTGGCTTGAAAGTCGAGGATATAGACATGGTTATCAATACACACGCACATTTCGATCATATTAGTTCTAATGCTTATTTTAATTGTCCCATTGCTGCACATCGATGGGCTGCGGTTAAAATACAACACAGCGATGAATTAATAACTAAAGGGAAAAAATGGGGCGTCGATTTAACCGATATGAGAATTAATTTATGGCTAGAAAATAGGAACATAATAGATTTAGGAAACACATTTTTGAAGGTAATCGAAACACCTGGACATACTTCGGGTTGTATCTGTCTTTATGAGCCCTATCAAAATTATCTCTTTTCTGGTGATACATTGTTTAAAGGTGCTATATCCAATATTTACGAATCAGGGTCAATCTCAGAATATATAAACTCGTTGCAAATTTTGGACACTTTAAAGATAGAAAGCTTTTATCCAAGCCATGGAAATTGCGTAATCGGTTTTGAATTGGTATATCAAGAGATTGAAAATTCTATAGAAAATGCAAAAATGGAACTAAACGCGTTTATTAACAGGATTAAGAGTAAATCTTTAGAAAAAGCTAGACCGCCTCCTTCCCTCTATAACAGGGAAGTAGAAGATCTTTAATTATTTTAAATAGGACTGACCTCGATTTCGACTTTTGCGCCGCAATATTGACAATTATTCAATTTTTTATTAAATAGGTCCCCACAAGATTTACAAATTTTTAGATTTCTCTTGATTATCTTTTTAACAACAATTAAAAACGCTTCTTCAACATTTTCTCCAGTTTTCGAAGAGGTACTTGTAATTTCTGTAAACCAGTCATATTTTTGAAAAAATTTAGTAGCATCTTTTTTAGAAACCTCCCTTACGCTTTTTAAATCGATCTTTGTGGCTATAATTTGTTTGACAATATTGGAATGCGCGTTTCCATCGATAATTCTCACCCAATTATCAATATCTTTTAATGATTCTTTATTTGTAGTATCAAATAAAATAAATGCTGCTGAAGCTCCATTAGCATACGCAGGAAATAAGGCGCGATATTTTTCTTCGCCAGCGAAATCCCATATATTTAGTTCTAAGGAAATATCTTTATGAGATCCTTTTACAGTGATACTTTTTCTTTTAAAATCAACACCTATAGTTGCTTTCATATCTTCTTTAAAAATATTATCACAAAAACGAGAAATTAATGAAGATTTGCCAACATCTTTAGCACCAGCAATTATGATTTTATATTTTAGCAAATTAAAATCTCCTTTCTTAAACCTATATTAACTTATTGGGAAGATCTTATTAATAGATTTTTATCTTAATGATTAGTTATTCATAAAAAGTGATTTTTAACATTAAGAATTTTAAAATAAAATGAAAAAAAAAAAAAATGAACTAAATTGTAATTTTACAAAATTTCAATTTTTTGAATTTTATCTCCCTTCTGAATTGAATCAACAATTTTCTGATCTTCGGAACTTATTATTGCTCCAAATATGGTATGCTTATTATTTAAATGTTGCGTAGGAACGTGAGTTATGAAAAATTGAGATCCGTTTGTTCTTGGTCCCGCATTTGCCATTGCTAAGATACCAGGTTTATCAAAACTCCTCCCCGATTGAAACTCATCCGAAAAAGGGTAAGGTATGTCTTTTCCTTGATGCGGAAAGGAATTTATTCCCTTTTGTTTTGGCCCGTGCATTCCCGTACCAGTTGGGCACCCCCCTTGTATCATAAAATTTTGAATAACGCGATGAAATATCAATCCATTGTAATAACCTCGCTTAGCTAAGTATAAAAAGCTCGCAACAGTGAGGGGAGCGTCCTCGTCAAACATCAAAAGATTTATAGTTCCTTTAGTAGTAATTAATTTTATTTTAGTCATAATATTTGTTTTAGTTCGTTATTGCTAAAAATATTTATTAAAAAAATACTATAAAAACCTTATCTTAACTATCTAAAATATAAAAACTTTAAAATTAATATCAATAAAACACTTATGTAATTAAACTTAAAATCATTTAGCATCAATGCAAAAATGAACGATACTTCCGATATTTCTTATTTTTTCAACCCTAAAAGTATTGCAGTTATAGGGGCCAGTGGTACGCTTGGTAAAGTAGGTTATAATGTTTTAAGTAATATCATCGAATCAAAGTATTCTGGAAAAGTTTTTCCAATTAATCCAAAATCTAAAGAAATATTGGGATATAAGGCTTATAAGAGCGTTTTAGACGTACCAGAGGATATCGACATTGCAATATTTGTTATTCCTAGTAAGTTTGTTAATTCCATCGCAGAAGAATGTGGAAAGAAAGGAATAAAGGGCTTAGTAATTATCACCGCTGGTTTTAAAGAGATCGGAGGCGAAGGAATAACTCGTGAACAAGAGCTAATTAAAGTTGCAAATAAGTATGGCATGAGAATTATTGGTCCAAATTGTTTGGGATTTATAGGGACATCTTACAATGGTTCGTTTGCAGCTAACACACCCAAAAAGGGGCACATCGCTATGATTTCTCAGTCAGGGGCGTTTCTCACTTCTTTTATGGATTTCTCGATTGATCAAGCTTTTGGCTTTTCCTGCAATGTGAGTTTAGGAAATAAAGCAGATATGGACGAAGTTGATTTTATTGAATATTTAGCAAACGATGATAATACATCTGTAATTTTATGCTATTTAGAAAGTATAGAAGAAGGAGAAAAGTTCCTAAGAGTTGTACCTAAAGCAGCAAGGAAAAAACCAATTGTTATATTGAAAGCTGGAGTTAGCGAAGCTGGAGCTAGGGCCGCTTCAAGTCACACTGGAGCGTTAGCGGGTTCTGACATAGCATACGATTTGGCTTTTCACAAATGTGGTGTTTTAAGAGCAAAAACAATCGCTGATCTCTTTGATTACGGAGAAATCTTTTTGTTTCAACCAATCCCTAATAAAAACTCCTTTGCGATCATAACTAATGCAGGTGGTCCAGGAATAATAGCTACTGACGCTTTTGAACGCGAAGGACTTAGATTTGCCCAATTTACCGAACCAATATTGCATATGTTGCGAAATAATTTACCAGCAGAAGCAGCAATATTTAATCCTGTAGATATAATTGGAGACGCTACTCCAGATAGGTATGATTTTACTATAAAAACTGTTTTTGGTTTAAATAATAATAACAGCCACGAAACAGTAAAAGAAGAGGACATTACAACACATGGGGCTCTTATCATAATGAGCCCACAAGCGCAAACGCAACCATACGATGTGGCCAAATTAGTGCACGAAATATCGTCAAAACACTTACAGAATAAACCAATTGTTTGTACCCTTTTAGGGGGCGTTTCCATGGTCGAAGCAACCAAATATTTAAAGCAACATCGTATTCCTTGCTATCCTTTCCCAGAGAGAGCTGCTCAATCTCTTAAAGCTTTAGTCAAATATAATCAATTTTTAAATAATACTGCTCTTGATGCTATAGAAATTCCAAAATATGACGTTCAAAAAGAGAAAGTTAAAGAGATATTTAATAACGTAAGAAATGATGAGAGAACGGTTCTTTTAAGTTACGAGACAAGCGAAATTTTTGAATGTTATGGTATACTTTCTCCAAAGTCAAGATTAGCAAAAACTCCCAGAGAAGCTATGGCATAC
>DAOUUT010000041.1 GCA_030668025.1 Promethearchaeota archaeon | reverse complement strand
GAAAAGTATTTGTTTGTACTTTAATTTACAAAATTAAACCCAATAAATAAAATTTTGATACCATGCCCTTCTTTAAAAACCAAGAAGGTTATAATTTGTATTACGAAGATATCAACGGCGAATCTAAGGATAAAAACGATCGTACTATAATTTTACTTCACGGCTTCGCCTCTTCAGCTTCATTTTTCAAAGGGCAAATACAAATGTTAAGAAAAAACTACCGTATCATAGCTTTTGATGCGTTAGGGCATGGAAGGAGCGATCATCCTGTAGAAATAAATCTTACTAAGAATTTAAGGCACGATATCATAAGAGATCTTGAGGATTTATTAGAGAATTTAGGTGTAAATGAAAAATATGGAATTATTGGACATTCTCTTGTTGGAGGTATGATCGGACAATTAGTTTGTATGAAATATCCTGATGATGTAGAATTCTTAATTTTGTTAAATTCAGGATACATAATAATTGATAATGTAGTTAGAAATATATTTTACAACCTACTTCCATATTTTATCCGCATGAATTTTTTAGAGGTGGTTGCAAATTCTGTAGAGGATATTTTGGATAAAATTATACCCTATATTTTAACTTCGTTAGCTGACTGTTTAAATGGAACGAAGATGACTAAAGACGAATTGTATATGCTTATTGAAGATCAGATTTTTAGTATGATAAATGAGATTAATGAATACGACCCCTCTGGTATTAAGTGCCCCACGCTTATCATTGGTGGAAGATTAGATAATTTTGCTCCCGAACAAATGTCGGAAGAACTCCATAAAATGATTCCAAATTCTAAGCTTGAAATTATTGATATAGCAGGGCACTTCGCGCCCGCACAACGAAAGGATGTAATTAATCAGTTAATATGCGAGTTTATTAAAAGATGCTAGCTATAATATCTTAATTATTATCCATTTTCTTGTAGTTTACATAATTATGAATCCAATTCTTAAAGACGATAACACAACAATTTCTTTTTTTAAAAAAGAAGTGCGAGAATTTGTTAGAGAACGAAACTGGGGCAAATTTCATATTCCAAAAAATTTAATTCAAGCGCTTAGTATTGAAGTTGCAGAATTATCCGAAATCTTTTTGTTTAAAGATTATTCGCTTGAAACTATTCGTAAGAATAAGGAAATATTGGAAAGGCTCTCTGATGAGATTGCAGACGTGTTTATATATTTAATTAGCCTTGCAAATAGCGTAAATGTAGATCTAACTGATATCTTTATCAAAAAAATGAAAAAAAATAGAACTAAATACTCAACAGAAGAATTTAACAACGGTTCTTACCGAAAACTATGAGCGCTTTATTATTCTTAATTATTTTTGCGTTAATAATTTTAAAATAAAATTTTTATGCTTATTTATCTTAATTATAAACATGGTAACTGACAAAATTGATGAAATAATTAAAAGTCAATTCGATAAGACTTTAGATGGTACTAATTTTTCATCTTTAGGGGAATTGTATAAGGGAAAAGTGCGAGATAATTACATAAAAGGCGATACTAGAATTATTATTGCTACAGATCGTTTATCTGCTTTTGATCGCGTTATTACTACGATTCCATTTAAAGGGCAGATGCTAAATCAAATCTCGTCTTTTTGGTTTGAAAAAACTAAAAATATCGTGAAAAATCATATTATAGCCATTCCAGATCCTAACGTTGCAGTTGTTCATCAGTGTGAAATGATTCCTGTGGAGATGATTGTAAGAGCGTATATAACTGGAACCGCGTGGCGTAGTTATACTAAAGGAGAGAACACTTCTGGAATTGTTTTACCGAGCGGTTTAAATAAAAATCAAAAGTTAGACGACATTATATTAACACCTTCTACTAAAGCGGAGAGTGGTCATGATATATATATCTCAAGAGATACAATCTTAAAAGATAATATAATTGCTAAAGACATATATTTACAAATGGAAGAAGCTGCTGTTAAATTGTTCAAATTTGGTCAAGATTACTGTAACAAAAACGGACTTATATTAGTAGATACGAAATACGAATTTGGCTTGAAAGATGGAGAATTACTATTAATCGACGAGATACACACTCAAGATTCTTCAAGATTTTGGATGTTAGAGAGCTACGAGGAAAGATTTGAAAACGATGAAGAACCTGAAATTTTAGATAAAGAGATATTTCGGGGTTGGTTGATGGAGACTTACCCCAATATATTCCCAAATATTAAACCAAATCAAGATATTCCTCCAATCTCCTCAGAAATTAAAATTGAACTGGCAAAAAGATACATGAAAAGCTATCAAAAGATTACAGGGATAGAATTTAAAGCTGAAGTCGTCAATGTAATGGAGAGAATTGTTAACAATTTGAAGAAAACAAATTATTTATAGTTCTTAGGAAAAGATTTAAATAAGATTTAATAGTAATTTTTTTATTATGTTTATTTTTATTTCAGTGATCTTTGTTTTTATATTGTTTATGTCTAGCTTTGTTGTGCTAATTATCGATTTAACTTCCACAAAAAGAAATGAAAATAGAGTTGCGGACAAAAAGCTGCCAAAACTCGGTAAATATAGTTTTCTATTCAACCTTTTTGCGTTATTACTCTTGGTTTTAGTTAGCTTTATGCAAGTATAATAGATTAGATTCAATTTAGGGGCTCTAAATTTTAATAGCTAAAAAATAATTCATTTTTGTCGCATTTTATTGATAAAAATTATTTATAAATTAATAAGAACTATTAAAATTATTACACACCTTATTTTTTAAAATGGATCAATCAGAATTTGAAATAGAAATCTCTTTGGAGAACAAACCTGCTGCTCGCGATCCTGTAGCGGAGACCATAAAAAGAGATTTGCTCGCAAAAAAAGGATACGATTTAATATCCAAAGTTCGTTCGGGTCAATATTTAAGAATCATTCTAGAGGCGACCAATGAAGACAATGCCAAGGAAATTGTTACAAACATGTGTAACGATTTAAGAATATTTAATCCAGTCACACAGAACTTAAACATCATAAATGTGAAGAAATTATGACTATTAAGATTGCTGTTGTTCAGTTTCCTGGAGCAAATTGCGATTTAGATGCAATGCATGTTTTGAATAATGTTATTGGAATTGAAACCAGCTTAGTTTGGCATAACCACTTTAAAGAAGCCGAGTTTGATGGTGTAATTCTTCCAGGAGGATTCTCGTTTGGAGATTATTTAAGAGCTGGCATTATTGCAGCCCATAGTCCCGCGCTAGATGAAGCCCGTATCATGCTTAAGGACGGTAGACCCATATTAGGTATATGCAACGGTTTCCAAATCTTAACCGAAGCTGAATTTCTTCCTGGCGCTCTCTTACAAAACGATTCTTTGAAATTCGTTTGTAAATGGATAAATATAAGAGTAGAAAATAACAAAACCCCCTTTACACACAAAATGAAAAACGGTGATGTACTTGCTATCCCTATCGCTCATGGAGAAGGAAGATATTTTGCTGACAACTTAAAGGAATTGGAAGAAAACGAGCAAATAGTATTTAAATATTCAGATGAAAATGGTAAATATACTCAAAATGCAAATCCTAATGGATCTATGGAAAGTATCGCAGGAATTTGTAATTTAGAACGAAATTGTATGGGATTAATGCCGCATCCAGAACGCGCGTCAGAAGCAATATTAACCCCTAAAGGTACAACACATGGTAAGTTGTTTTTTGATTCGATGGTAGAATTTATAAAACGGAGGTTAACCTGATGACGAAAGTAAAAATAAATGGAGAAGACGTAAGCGTTGAAATGACAAAGAAAGAATTCGAAAAGGTTAAGGAGCTTCTAAATAGAGAGCCTACCATAACAGAGATTGGTGGTTTTGATGTGATGTGGAGTGAGCATTGTTCATATAAGTCGTCTCGTCCGAAACTTAAACTTTTTGAAGATGCTGAGGCGAATTACGACTATGTATTAGCAGGTCCTGGAGAAGATGCGGGAGTAATTGATATAGGGGATGGATACGCATTAGCATTTCGTATTGAATCTCACAATCATCCATCAGCGATAGAACCATATCATGGTGCTGCTACAGGGATTGGTGGGATTATCCGTGATGTTTTATGTATGGGTGTTCGACCAATCGCCCTGCTCGATCCTTTGAGGTTTGGTCGTTTAGCAGGTAACTCACACTCTCAATGGTTATTTAAGTATGTTGTTAAAGGAATTGCTGATTATGGTAACTGTACTGGCATTCCAACGATTGGTGGTGAAGTTGAATTTGACGATAGTTTTGAAAATAATTGCTTAGTCAATGTCGCATGCATAGGTTTAGGCACAATAGAGGATTTTAAACACGCACCAAGTAGAGCATATAACCCTGGCGATTATATAATCTTAATGGGAGGTTCTACAGGGAAAGATGGAATTCATGGCGTAACATTTGCTTCTCGAACTCTAACTGAAATGTCTGAAGCTGATAGACCGGCAGTACAAATTGGTGATCCTTTTATAAAAAAGATGATAATCGAAGCTACTTTAGAAGCTGTGAAAACGGGGTTTGTAAGAGGATTAAAAGATTTAGGAGGAGGAGGTCTCACTTGCGCTACTAGCGAATTGACTGGAGATGGTAATACTGGAGCAAACATAGATCTGAGAAAAGTTTTTACAGCAGAACCCGGTATGACGTCATATGAAATAATGCTATCTGAATCTCAAGAACGAATGGCATTTATTGTTAAACCAGAAGGATTAGAAACGGTTCTTAACGTGTTTAGAAAGTATGAAATGGCTTTCGCAGTAATAGGGAAAACGGACGATTCAAAAGTATTAAAAGTTTTTGATGGAGAGGAACTTGTGGTAAATCTTCCTTCAAGAGCACTTTCAGAATCTCCAACATTTAAAAGGCAAGAAAAGCGACCTGAGTTTTTAGATCAATTGCTCGCTCAACCCACTCCCGAACCAAACAAACAAATCGAAGAGATAATAGAAATATTGATTGCTTCCGAAAATATTTGTAGTAAAGAATGGATCTATCGCCAATATGATCACGAAGTCGGTGTAAGATCGGTAGTAAAATGTGGAAACGGAGATTCGGGAGTGTTAAGAATAATAGGAACAAATAAATTCATAGCTGCAAGTGTAGGCGTAAATTCTAAACATTGTTATTTAGACCCTTACGAAGGAGCTAAAGGAGGACTTGTAGAAATATGCGGAAATGTCATTGCTAGTGGAGCGAAGCCCATGGCGATGGTTAATTGCTGTAACTTTGGCAATCCAGAGAAACCAGAATCGTTCTGGTATTTTTCTAAATCAGTGGAAGGAATGAACGATTTTTGTAGAACTTTAAAAGTACCGATAGTAGGAGGAAATGTTTCTTTGTATAATGAGGATGAAGTTACTAAGACGGCAATTAAACCTGCACCTGTAATTATGATTGTTGGCATAATTGATGGTGTTGAAAATGTTATAACTTTACCTTTTAAAAACGTAGGAAATGACATTCTTATTATAGGTGAAACCGAAAATGAACTAGGCGGGTCAGAATATCATTCAGTTTTATATGATATTGAAGGAGGGACCCCACCTAAAGTAGATGAGAAAGAAATCAAGGCAAGATGGGATTTTATTTTTGAATTGTATGAAAAAAAAATGATTAAAGCCAATCACGATGTAAACAAGGGAGGATTTATAATCACAATTGCCGAAATGTGTTTTAAAAATAAACTTGGAGCAAACTTAGACTTAAGTAGTTATAATGACAAAAATTTAAGGGAAGATAAGCTTTTATTTAGCGAATCTGTCGGGAGATTTATCATAGAAACTGATCCAAAAGATTTTGAGGAAATTATGATTCTTGGTGAAAAATTTCAAGTTTCCGTTAAAAAATTAGGTGTTTTAATCAATAAACCAGAAATCAATGTAAAAGGTTTAAAATCTCAAGATATTAAACTTGATATCGATAAGATGAAGGATTTGTACGACTCAACGATACCAAACCTTATGGATATATAGTGTGGATAGATTCGAAAGATAATAGACATTCTGGATAAAGTCAACGAATATTATATTCTTTTTGGAATTATGCATGTATGATCTGCTTGAAAGTAAAAAGAAAATTGAGCCTAGGCTATAGTATCAAAATTACCTTTTTTAATGTATGTTCGATCAACACGAACATTGTTAAAATGAATAATGATTTCTTATATATATGATTTTTATAAATTATAGATTCAAGGTAGTCTGATAAGGTAGTATTATGAGAGCTCGAGCATGTATTAGATGTAAGGAATATATAGTAATTCACCCAAATAATCCCATAAATCAAAATAGAATTGAGCTCTTTGAGAAAAAACATCATCTTCACACGCTCATTACCGTAGATATTGATGAAATAAAGGATCAATATCAAATTTTCAAAATTAATGGAACAGCTAATTCTTCAGCGATGTCAGCATAAAACCTAAATCATTAATTTATAGCAGTTCAAGTATGGAACTAAACGAGTTAATAACCATATTTGGATGTATCTCTGATTCTAAGGGATTAAAGAATTTTCCTTTTCCAGTTTTTACAAGAATTCCTCTAATGTTGGCATTAAGAGCACCTTCGATATCTGATTCGATATCGTCTCCTATTACCACAACGTTCTTAGCTAACAAATCAAGCTTCTTTAAAGCTTGTACGAAATATTCTTTTGAAGGCTTTCCAAATATTATTGGCGTTACTTTTGCTGCGTTGGCAATCATCCACACAAAAGACCCCGTATCTATTACGGGTTCTCCATTGCGATCGAGGTAATATTTATTTCCTTGCGTTCCAAGTAATTTAGCTTTATGCTTTATAACATATTTAAAAGCTATATTAAGTCTGTTTACATCCCAATTATCGTGAAAATCTCCTATAATTACAAAATCCGGAATTTCAGAACTCTTAATTTGACGAAATTGTTGAAATTCTTCTTTAACCTCTTCAGTTGTAACTAAGTAAATTTTCTTACCGGGACATTCCTCTAAAAATTCCTTTAAAGCAATAATCGGCGTATATATCTCTCTTTCCTTAATAGAAAATCCGTATTCATTCAGCGTATTAAACACAGTTCTAGGAGATTTACTATCGGTATTAGTAAAAAACAACAATTTAATGCCTTTTTTTCGTAGCTTTTCTACGGCTTCGATTGTTCCAGAAATTGGTGAACCTTTAAAGTAGAGAGTCCCATCAATATCTGCCAAAATTCCCTTTATTTGCTTCAATTAATCTTCACAACTTTTTATTTAAATTAAATTGCGCTTTAATTCGATAAAAGACATAAAAATTAATTTAACATATATATATAAAAAATATTAATAAGAAGGGAAAAAAAAGAAGAGTCGTTGTTTGTTAATCCTAGTAGAGGAAAGGATAAACTTTTTTAGTTTTTTGTGTTCAATCCAGGTTTTTTTAAATCATCACCTTCATTTATATGATATTTTGTGGGAATCAAATCCCATGACTATAATATTAATGTGTCTTTATAAATTTAACGCCTAGTTTCAACAAAAATTCAACGAATCTTAACGAATAATTTCAAGCAAATTTAAAATATCTAAACAAAATAGTATTAATTAAAATTTGCTTTGAACAAATCACATAAAGATATTTATAGTATTATTACTAATTAAGTTAAAGTACCCCCATCAATATCACTATAATTCCAAGTTATGATCGTATTTTCTTGTAGAATTTCACCTCCATTCGACGATAAAGTCCACCTCTTAGATAACGCAATTACCTATTATGGTGAAATCAATTGAAAATCGCGATCGATATCGACGGGGTCCTACTTGATATTATTGTGGAATATTGCATATTATTCAACAAAAGATATGGCACTAACTATCATAAAAAAGATGTTACTAAATGGGACTTCTTTAAAGATTTTGGTGTGGATGAAGAAACTGGTTTTAAAATTTTCTACGAAATATATGCTGATTCTATGAATATTCCATTTATTGACGAGAACGCTCCGGAAATTATGAAAAAATTAAACGAGGTATACGATGTGGATATAGTCTCAGCACGGATACCTGAATATCGTTCCTCAATAAAAAAAAAGTTAGATTTTCACAATATTAAGGAAGGTATTCAATATTCTGAATTAGTATTACTACACCATCGGCCTTACGATATTAAATTAAAAGAAAGTTATGATCTCTACGTTGATGATAACCCGAATTTAGTAGAACCAATTAAGAAGTTAAAAAACAGAACATTGTTGTTATTTAATCAACCTTGGAATCAAGATATTATTTGTGAGAATAATGTTTATAGGGTTCATAATTGGAAGGAAGTACATCAAAAAATTAAAGAATTGTAACATTTTTTGTATGTATTCGATTTCCGATATATTTATTAAGGCGTTTTTATATTAGACTATTAATGTTCGATTTCAAATATATTGGAATCAGAATATCAATTGGTGAAAATAAAAAATGTTTTTTGGTAAACGTTTCAGCGGTCATCAGAGCGGATCCTTATCAGGGTTAGACATCCTAGTACTTTCTATAATCGAAAATTACGACGGTATCTCGGGATACGCTCTTATTCGAAAAATCAACGAAAAATTTAAAAAGTTATGGCGAGCTTCACCTGGAACAATTTACCCTTTATTGAATAGGTTAACTACGAAAGGTTATATCAACATTGAAGCAATAATCAGAAACAATCGTCAATTAAAATTATATCGAATAACGGAGTCTGGAAAAAAAGGATTAAAGGAAGTACTCAAAAACAACTTTGAACCAAGCATTAATACTTTAGGAGAATACATTAGAACGATTGTTAAAACGTGGATCCCTAACGAGGAACGCATACAAGGTATAATGTCTTGCTTTCCATATCACTGTGAGCCTTCATCTAGAAAAATCGATGCAGATGATTATTCTTTAATAAACATTGAACGCGTAAACAAAGTAATTAAAGAATTAGACATTTCGAAGCATAGACTTTCAAGAAGACTGAAAGAAATAGATAAGAATATCTCTGAATACAAGGTTCTACTCAATGATTTAAAGAAGAAAAGGGAAGAAAACGTGAAAATTATTGAAATCGTAGACGATGATGATGATTTTGAAAATTTTTAATTTTCATCAATTTTAGAAAAAAATTAAAGAAATGAGGTAAAAGATGTAATGTGTGAAGACAAAAATTTTGGACCAAGAATGATGCAAGGTTGCATCCCTATTAATCCAAGAGACATAGCTAAAATGAAGCGAATGGCCCATCATTTTATGAGAGATTTTATGGGCGGTTCTATCCACCACAACATAGAAGATTTAGGAAACGTATATTTAATTACCGTTCCATTGCCAGGACGTACTAAAGAGGATGTTAAAGTATCGCTTATCAATAAACATCTAAACGTAACAGCAAGCAAGCCGAAAGTACCAGAACATGAAAAGAGCAAAGAAAAGTCTGAAAAACAAGGATTTCCTTTTGCGTTTAGAGGATTTACATTCGTAGACGTAAATATGGACGTTCCACTTCCAGCTGACGCAGATGAAAATACGATATCTTCTAAATTGACTAACGGTCTTTTAAGGATTACAATAGGAAAGAAACTTGCTAAAAAGATAGATATTGACGAAGAACAAAACAATTAAGATATATCTATCGAAAAATAGGCAGAGCGCTTTAGAATTATTTACTTGTCGACTTCACGAGAGTTTTTAAGTAAAAAATTTACTCTAAAGCACCCCAATAAATATTATTTTTTTTCTTTTTTAATCTTGAGTTATTAATTATTCCGTAATTTTTCCATATCACTTAGTTTTAGATTGTGTTTTAACTTTTTCAATTTGATCAATTTAAATTGAGATCATTGTCGTTTCTATAACTGTTGGATTTTACATTTATAACATATTAGCACCTTTACTTGGGTATCCTCAAGGTTTTGAGCAATTTGATTCCACAGATTTTTTTGGATTCATAATTGGGTATAATGTTTGTTGTATGCTACCCATGGGATTATCGTTTCTTGCATTTGCATTTTTATTCTCGGGGAACTTTTTATTGGACGATGCGGGGATAGCGTATTATCTTGAATCGAAAAAACAACACCGAAAACCAGGAGATATCGAACCTATAAGTATTTGGGCTTTATCCTTTGTAAAAGGCATGGCAGGGTTAGCGGCAATAATTACTTTCGTGAACTTTTTTGACTTTGTTGATTTTTCAGGTTTTTTTTCTGGAGACAGTATTGCGTTTATAATATTTGGTGCTTTTCTAGTAATTGTAATGTTTTGGGGCGCTCCATTTTTTACTGCCTTTTCTTATATACTCTTAGCAAGTGAAATTATGGATTATTCTAAAGACGAAAACTCCCGAAGGTTATATAAAATCATGGAAAAAAATAATTTAGACACTACTCCACGTGATTTAATTAACATTTATCCCGCAGGTTATAATCCTCCCAAAAAGGATTTACCAGACAATTCTGAATAATATTTAAGCTATTTCTTTTATAACACTTTTTTTTATTTTATTTTTTTTAAAACTTGTTATTAGTTATCTTAGTATTATAAATTAGCTGATTTTAGTAAGAAATATACGAAAAAATAATGAAAAAAAATAAAGTTATAAAAAAAATAGTTTTAGAATTATCTTTTATGTCTCCTATCTCTAATAACTAAATAAACAATTAATACAACGATGCAAGTTGGTACTAGTATTAGAATTAAATAAAACAGCCATTCTGAATTGGAACTGGTTATTTGATAGATAACCGTATCACTTATGTCTTTTACCGTGAATGAGGACATAATCCCCTTATCTCCGTATGATATTTCGACAGTGTAATCCGTTAAACCATACCGTTTAAATATAAGTGTTGATCCGCTTACCGAAGCATTTTCACATCCAAGTTCAGTAATTAGAGATTCCAAATAATCACTATGTGGTTCTGCGATTGCTAAACCTTTGAAAGTGAGTCGCCAGAGAAATTCATCTGCGCTTACATTTGGAAAGCTATAGCCCGAAAATTTAATATAAAGGTTTCCGTTAAGATCCTCAGCGAGGTTATTATAATCGTCCAACATTGCTTTGTAATCTAAAGGATTCTGAAGGATTAGGATTCCATCGGAATAACTTGGACGCTCCTCATAGTCATTACTCGTATAATTCCATACAGCACGTAATCCATACCATAAGCTATAATCGTTTGTATAGTTAGCATTGATCGTAGTTTCGTTGTATCCTTGCAATTTCATTATGCTTAAGAGTATCATGGTTTCTGTAAAATTGAAGTATTCAGGCATGAATATTGATGTAAGAACATCATATGTTTCCCATACATTGGCTACCCATCCTTTTAGAGTTGTTTTGCTTTTTGCATTTGTTATATTTGCCTCTCCTTCAAACCAATCGCTCGGTGTTAAATTAGAACCAATAGTGGTTTCCCATTCAGCACTATTATAAAGCCCAACTACGAAATCATCAGTTCTTTTCGCTAATGTATGTTGGTACGTTGAGCTAGCTACTATCGATGCAGATAGAATTCCAACAAGAAATAGGCTAATTATAGTTAAGCTCAGTATGCTTGTTCTGGTTTTACTTTTAATTAACGTCATTTTACAATTGCCTCCTTTTGAATAATACTGCTGCTAATACAAAAAATACTACGATATACACAAGTAATAACGTTGTTCCCATAGCTATACTAGGTGTTACCCAAGAACCAAATGAAAAACGGCCCCCCATACCTCCAGGACCCATTCCACCAAATGAAAATTCGACATATCTTGGATCTGGAAATGGATTTTGTAATACCGAGGTAATTAAATTACCTAAATATGCCAAAGAGTATAGAGGTTCAAAGGAATCAGTATATAGTAGTGTAACAATCTGATCTGCTATATTAAATCCCATAAGAAGTATTATTAAGGTTGTAATGATTGTTACATTCACATTTTTCATAAAAGAACTAAATAAGGTAACAAAGCTGCTCAGCGCAATTATGTATAGTACGGCAAAACCATACGAATAGAAGATTCGAATATTAATTGGACCACCGTAATAATAGAAACCCATAAGCCCCAGAACGAAGTAGTAAACGGTAATAATAGATATGACTAGGAATAAATTTCCAAGATATTTCCCCAGTATCAATTTATATTTGTTTATTTTTGGAAAAACTATAAAGCCTGTTCTTTTGTTAAATTCAGAACAGATAATCCCTGAAAAAAACAAACATGCAGCAAATAGGGTTATAAAGGAAATAAAGCCTAATCCACTACTAAAGAACTCCGCTTGTGTGTCTGATAAGAGAAATTCGGGGATAAGATGCAAGATATAGCTTAATAACACTACAACTAAGATTGTTACTATTGTAAAAAAGTAGAATTTTTTTCTCTGTTTTTTCATTTCAAAGATAATCGTATTAAAAATAGGGGTTAAACCAATAATTGAATCATTTTCATTTCTCATTATTAATATCATCTCCTGTTAGTTTGATAATTCCCTCTGGTGTGTTAGTTTTTACCATTTCTGTATATACTCTCTCAAGTTGAGACGTTTTCGGTTGAGTAAATGAGACAACGGTGAAATCTGAATCGAATTCCTTAACTAAAATTTTCAAGATTTCTCCTTTAGATTCTTTTTTTCCATCAAAATAGAGTTTAAGACCTTGACGTTCTGGATGATACTTTATTGGAATTTTGGATATGTTTGGATCCAAATTTTGATCAAGATAAGGCTTAAGTCTTTCAACCATTCGATTAAGTAAAGGAGCTAATTTCTCAGCACCAAGTGGATTTAGCAGAAGACAATTCAATTCTCTTGTCTTTAGGGTAAGTGCTAAGTTTTCTACCGTATCGAATCCTATTATTTTACCAAAATTTATTAACGCTATTTTATCACACACCTCAGAAATCTCGTAGAGCATATGTGATGCGACAAAGATTGTTTTTCCCAATGATTGAAGTTCTCTGATATATTTACGTATTTCAATGCGGGCCAATGGGTCTAATCCAGTTTGTGGCTCGTCTAAGATTACGATCTCCGGATCGTGTAGGATTGCTTGAATGATTCCTAACTTTTGCACCATACCTTTAGAATAGTTTCTAGTCCTTTCATGTTTCCATTCTGAAAGCTTAAAAAGCGTTAAAAGTTCGTCAATTCTGCTCTCTAATTTATCCTTAGGATATCTCTGAATCTTTCCAAAGTACTTGAGTAGCTGATGGGCTGTCATGTTGTAAAAATGAGGAATATCGATTAAAAACCCTATTTGGCTAACTGTACTTGATACACGTTGCAAGTCCTTTAATTCGTTTTGATTTGTACTAATTAATATTTGCCCTGAATTTGGTCGAAGAATTTTCGCAATCATCTTGATAGTCGTCGTTTTTCCAGCACCATTAGGACCTACCAGTCCGATAGTTTCTCCTCTACATACTTCGAGATTTATGCTGTCTACTGCGGTAAAATTACCAAATTTTTTCGTTAAGTTTTCTAGTTTAATTACTGTTTCTGACATTATTTCTCAATTTTTGTTCAAATTTGTATGAGATAAAATGTATATCTCACTTATGGATATATATCATTAATCGATATAAAAACTTACTATTTCTAAAATATTAGAACATTTGAATTCCATTTTTTTGGATTATTAATATTTAAATTCTGTAACTCAACTCTGTACATATTCAATCATTTCATAAGTTTCACAAGAAAATCTAAGTAAATTCTCTCAAAATTTAAAAAATAAAGTTTATTGGAATGCATATAGGCTTTATAATAGAAATTGTTTTTTCATTCCTTAAAGAATCTGAAATGCTTAACATCACAATGAATAAAAATTGATAAAATGAATATTTCACGTAATTAGTTAGGATACATATTCGTGAAATGTTTGCGTGTTCTAAATATATTATTCTAATATTATACAGATATATTATTCTGTTTTCGTGCTTAGATATTAAAAACAACATAATTAACAGTTTAAGGTGGTTTGAAAAAATTGAAGTTAATAACTTGCCATGTGCCCGAATTTATTTGAAATTTCTTCAAATACAAAATTTTTTGGGAAGCGTATCTGGCAGGAATTGAAGATTTAGTAAATCAAAATGTATACCCAAACCGATCTGAAGTTATTAGAGTCGCTATTCGAGATTTATTAAAAACGGAGTTAAACACGGTATTTCAAAGAAAACAAGAATAAATTTTTTTTCCTTTTCTTTATTATTTTTATTATTTAAAAATAGCTAATTGAAAATCCGATTTATACTAAACAGTTTTTTATCTTACGTTATGTTATATAATTTCAATGTTAGGAATAACTTTTTGGATTATATTTTTCATCGGAAGTTATTTTATTATTTTTTTTGCTGCTGATATCTTTTTGGATAATTTGAAAGATATTTGTGTCATTTATAATTTATCACCTTTTATTATTGGAATGTTGGTTCTTGGAATTGATCCTGAAGAATCAATCGCGTCCATAATCGCTGCTATTAACGGGTTACCTTACGTTTCTATTGGAAATGTAGTTGGGAATTCTATAATTGCTATGACATTACCATTTTCTATATCTTTACTATTCTATACTTTGAAGTTTAAACCTCTATCAAGATTTTACTTTATAATTTTATATATTTTATTAATTAATCTTCTTTTTAGCTTCTTATTTAACAATTTTATGTTTGTATCCGGTTTTATCGCTTTAGGAGTATATATAATCTACTTTTTGAGGAATCTTAGGCATTACTCCCAAGAAAAGGATAGAAATACAAGAGATATCGAAGATGACATAAAATTTAACGAAATAGAATCGATTGAGTTACAAAAAGCCTCCAAAATAAAGAAGATCTTTATAACATCTATAGGGTTAGTTTTTATTTTTATAGGAGGTGAATTACTAATTTTATCTGCAAGTCAAATTATTGATATCCTACATATACCCGAAGCGTTTTTTGGATTTATTATTATAGGATTCGTTACTAATGTAGAAGAATTAACCTTGGTTTTAAAATCCATAAAGAAAAAGTCCGTAGATATTGGTTTCGGAGGTATGATTGGTAAATTAATTTGGAATTTAACAATTACTTTCGGAATTAGCGGAGTTATTATGACGAATATATCTTTTAAATTAATATTACTATGGAATTGGTTAATTTTATTAATAATTATCGTGTATTTCAACCTTTCTTATAGAAGGGAAAAGCTTACCAAAAAAGATGGATTAATATTGTTGGTCATCTTTATTGTTTTTATCGGTATTAATGTTTTTTTTGCAGATTTTTAATCTTATTTTCTATTTAAAACTTTTATTCATTGAACAATTCATATTTTTGATGAGCTATAAGCATAATGATTTCAAATACATTGATTCACACTGCCACTTTTTCCCGCCTAAAATATTTGAAGCAATTTGGAATTACTTTGAACAACGCGATAATGAAAATAAAGTAAAAGGATGGTCAATTAATTATAAGCTACCAACGGAAGATTTAGTAAAAATTCTTGAAAATAAAAATATAAAATATTTTACTACATATAATTATGCTCATAAGGCAGGTGTAGCAGAATTCATTAACGATTGGACTTATGAGTTTAATTTAAGCTATAAAAATTCGATTCCTTTTGCTTGTGTTTGGCCGGAAGATAATAATCTCGTTGAGTATATTAAAAAAGTATTCGACGAATACAATTTTTATGGTATAAAAATTCAACCATTAGTCCAGAACTTCTATCTTAACGACGATCGTTTGTATGAAATGTATGATGTAATAGTCGATAGAGGTAAATGGATGACTGTCCATATAGGAACGGCACCTTATCGAAACCAGTACGTAGGATACAAAAATTTTATGAATTTTTTTGAAAAGTATCCCGAAATGAATATAATCGTAGCTCATATGGGAGCTTTTGAATACGATAAATTTTTAAAACTATTAGATAAACACGAGAACCTCTATTTGGATACCACCATGATTTATATACCTAATAATATATTTCCTGAAAGAGAAACAAAGCGCCCCAAACCAGATGTATTATTATCTTATCAAGATCGAATACTTTTTGGCTCTGATTTCCCTAATATCCCCTACGACTACGAAAATTCTACAAAAGGATTACTCGAAATGGAGTTACCTAGATCTTTTTATGAAAATATTTTTTTTAATAACGCTAAACGTATTTTTAAAATTCAATAATTTCGTTATTTAGAGTTATTAATAATATCAAATAAATGCAAAATGATTTTATTTAGATTATAAATAATATGAAATCATTTTTTAATTATAGAAAAAATCATTAAACGAGATTAAATCGTGAGAAATTTAAGCTTAGAGGATAGATTATTTTTTTTTGAAAGAAGTTTTTTTACTCTAGATGGACTTTGGATGATAGAAACAGAAGAGGAAACAAATTGGAAGGTCGCATTAAAGATTGATTTAGCTGTATGGAAGAAGTTGTTAAAAATCATTATTCGAAGGCTAAAAAAATATTTAAAGATCGAGACAAATAATCTTAACGACTTAATTGAAATTCTTACTTTTCGATGGTCTATAGAAGGTTGGGATTACGAATTAAAACAAAATGAATGTGATAAAGCAGAAATCGTAATCAACAAATGCCCTTATAAAGCGGCTATGGATCGAAATCCAGAACGTCAAGATAAAATTTCTTTAATCTGTAAAGACATGTGTATTCCATTCTATAAATCAATTATAAGAGATTTCAATACGGAAATAACTGTAAAACGGACTATGTATATGGGATTAGGCGATAATTATTGCGATTTCAACTTTTATTTGAATAAATCTCTTAAAAGTGAAGAAGAAAAAGACGAATCTATTAAAACATTGAGGAGAATTAGTAAAAAAGACAAATTGTTTTATTTTGAAAGAAATTTTAGAACGCTCGACGGGTTGTGGGTAATAGAAACCGAAAACGAGTTAGACTGGAATACAACTCTAAAACTTGATATAATAGTATGGCAGAGATTATATAATATCATATTTCGTAGAGTAATAAAATATTTAAAGCTCGAGGGAAATACTCTAAACGATTTAATAGTAATTCTTTCTTTTGTATGGAATTGTGAAGGTAATATCCACGAAATCATTCAAGAAGGTGAGAAGAAAGCAGTAATAAACATCACCAAATGTCCTTATATCGAAGCCATGGAAAGAAATCCAGATAGGCACCATAGAATAGAGTCAATTTGTAAAGAAATGTGCATCCCATATTTAGAACCAGTAATAAAGGAATTCAACCCTAAGATTAAATACACAAGAGAGAAGTTTATAGGCACAGGGGATTCTGTGTGCGATTTCATCTTAAAATTGGAGGAATAAAAATAGGATTGTACTAATTATAAATTAATCATAAATCTTTTTGTAAAAACCAACTTGATTTTTAATAGTTGAAATTATCAACTCTCTTTCATCATCTATTATATCATATAATTTAAATATTAAATCATCAATCTCTCTTGATAACTGAATGGTTTTTTCATCTAATTTACCGTTGCTATCGATAAGAGAATGGATTATTGCTTGTACTTTTTCGCTCAAATCTTTTTTGTGATTGGGGTTAGCGTTTTTAATGGGTAAGTGCCGGATCATGTATTGGTTTAGGTTTATCGTCGTGTTTTGTTGATTGTTGATCCCGTATAAACAATAGAATTGTATTAACGAAGAATTTAAAATTGCGCATAAGAATTTTAATTCGATGTGGTCATCACTTATTAT